>NZ_JBBHKR010000041.1:5000-77440 GCF_037389425.1 Stygiolobus sp. CP850M | reverse complement strand
TTATTAATTCTTTTATTTTTTCCAGATTTATTCAATCCAGAGAATTTTACAATTAATCTAGTGAAAACACTTATTTACACTATAGATTTATTTTTAAGGAGGTGATTTTGGGTCTACCGTCTAAGGCAGCTAATACATTAGTTCTCCTCACAGATACAGCATATGGTTGGTCTACTTCTTTTGGAGTATAACCAATACCGAATATCTTTCCCTTGGTGAACACTATCATTAAATCAACGAAAAGACCGTACGTTAACGCCTCGTATATAAAAAACATAGGTTCTCCTCCGAAACCATAGTGAAATAGGTCCGATAGAAAACTATATATGAATAACGTTAACATACCTACACCGGGTTTTCTAACCAACCCCGCTACTATGAAAACTATTATTAGTCTTCCCCAGAAACCCACATCAATAAAAGGTGTACTGGGAAGGAACCTTCCTATGAAGCTTCCTATGTAGAACTCCCATACCATTCCGAAGGCTCCACCTATACCTATGTAGACGAGATCCAATGTAGTGAACGCCTTTAAGCCTCCATATTTCTTACCTATAAAGAATACTATTGCTAGAGCTACAACGAAATATCCTACTACAACTTCCCACGGTAATTCTCCAGGTTCATTTACTGCACCACTTATACCGTTAAAACCCATGCTTCCTCGATATAAAGTCACTATCACAATTTATAAGAATAACCTATTTAGACTATATACATCTTATAATTCTCTTTACAACTATGTATTGCTATGATTAATAGATTTTTAATAATGATAATATCAGTCAGACGTATATCGATACAGAATTTAACGTGGAAACTGTTTTAACTGGAAAAATCCTTATATTATTCACCGTCTCAAGTTTAGTGTAAATAATGTGGACGTGTCGCGGCACTGATTGGTGAGGACGCTTGACCGCCTGAACCCTATATTATTGTTTTTAAACCACGTAAGTAAAATATACACTATGAGTAAAGACACTTACCTGATTAAAAACGGCAATAGGATAACCGTTATAACGGGGAATTATACAGCTGAGTTTGAGGGAAATTCTGTAAAAGGCTTCATGGACTTTCAGGGATTAAAAGTTGAGTTTGAGGGAAAAGTAAACTCTCTGCCCAAAACAGTAGAAGAGGCAAACGAGATCATAAAATCCCTATTCTTAAGCCCGCCCATAAAGGTCAAAATGGGATCCGTTGTAGAGGCTGAAAACGACAAAGTAAAGATAAAGGCTTGGGGGATAATCATAAACGACATTAATTCTCTATTTAATAAACTCTCTGAAATAAAAATTTTCCCTGTGGATGTTAATAAAATTTCTCATTACTATGACCTACCTCCTAAGGTAGTGAAGAATATTCTTAAGGAAAGCCCTTTAGAGGTGGATGAGAGAGCACAAAGGGATTTTATGCACAAATATGGGACCCAGTTGCCCCGAGTAGAAGAACTGGGAGAGTTTAAGGTCATACTTGACGTAGACAAAAACTTTGGTATTGCCAGACTATTTTATAACAATATCTTCATATACTCAGTTAAGGTTAGCCTCTCTACACTTGCACACTACCTTAAACTTGATACCAAGGATTTAACTGAGGAACTTTTATATTCCCTTGAGGCTCTTATTAATCTCGCTGGCAAAGCTACTGGTAACGTGTTACCAGGTGTAGTTGAGGTACATAATGACGGTATCATAAAGATCACGAGTTCTAACGAAGTCGCAGAGATACCTATAAACGATAAGAGTAGGCTTAGTGAGTTCATCGATGAGCTAAGGAAAAAGTTTTTACTATTAAGTCATAGATAGTGTTAGAAATGAGCATATTCGGCTTAGACGTAAAGAGAATTCATGAGAGTATCAGATCGCAATTGGACGATATATTGACAGAGTCTCACGAAGTGAGGGGAATTTCTAAAGGTTACGAGATAAGGCAGAGATACACGAGAAATATAGACGGTGAGATAGAGGAAATCTTCGTCAAGAAAGGGGATTATAGCGTAAGCCTTTACATAAACTCCAATGGAATATATACAGTAACTATTAACAAAGATGGAAAGATAGAGGCTAAAGAACTCTCACGTGAAGAGTTAGAAAAAATTATCAAAGATATTCTTTCGACCATATCGGGTTAGATCTTCTTACAATCACCGCTTGAACAGTCATAAATATCTTTAAAACCTAATTTATCTTTAGCTATTTCTATATCAGCCTTTACGTCGTCTATTGAAGTTGATTGTAGGATATATGCACCGATTTTATCAGTGGGCCTTGCCGTAATAGGGTAGAAGTACACTTCCGTCTTTTTCTGTGGCCACTGTATCTTCTTTACGTCGATTAACTCCGTCTTGACGTTCTTAGTCACTTCCTTTTTTAACATCTCTTCGTTTATTTTTGCGTTTAATTGTTCTAACTCCTCTAAAGTCTCGAACTTCTGCCCTGAGAAAACATCCACTAGTTTTTCCTTAACGTTTTTGCTTACATTTTCGCCCTTCTTTACGACGTTGAAGACGAGCTTCATTGCAGCACAATCCGTGTGAGGAAGGTATATAACCTCGTCCGGCTTTATCTCCTTAAGCCTTTGTAAGAACTCCTTTACATTTGCACCAGCATTCCTGAAAATTAACGTGTCTTTGTCTGTCCTCTTCAATATTTCATCAGTGAGTCTGTAGTCCATACATGAGACGATAACTCTTTTCATAAGATACAATTACACAAGATGCTAATTAATCAAAAATTTGAAGAATTGTTAATTTTATTTTTATGTACGTTTAAATAATTTAAACATTTCAATTAAAGTTAGTCAGCCCGGGGCTCTCAAATTATTAATTCACTGATCATCTTGGGTAGCGTCATCATCCCTTTATTTTCTCTAAGGGTATCTTGTTTGTTATTTGTCCGAAAACCATTATTAAGATTGACGATATTACAGACGCTATACCTACTACACCGGTAGAGAAAGCTAGACCTATGTGATCCTGCAATAACACGAAGACTATAGGCCCTACAGCTCCTCCTAAATGACCTATACCGTCGGCAATCCCATAGCCCAAAGTCCTTATCTTAGTTCCTAAGTTTTCAGCAGTATACGCATACATAGCCGGAAACTTAAAACCTTGGAAGAACATGATAGCAAAACCTATCGGCAAAAACATGATTCCCGAAAAAGGCCAAATTATCATAAGAATAGCCGATAGTAGGTTTGCCAATGAAGAAGTGTACTTCCTCTGCAGACGGTCGTTTAGTACACTTGCAATAACAACTCCTAGAGGGTCTCCGTATAGAATATAGCCGAAGTAAAGATTAGAAGGAGTATATCCTTGGCTTGATATTAGTGAGAAGACTGGAGTCGAGAATAACGCATAACCAGTGAAATAACTTGCAAACCAAATCAATGTGAAGATAACTACATCCTTATCCCACCTAAGGCTCTCATATCTTTTATTCTCCCATAATGCCGACTCAGGTAATTTTATCCTAAATAAGAGAGCTATTACTGCCAAAAGTAAACTAGGTAGAAACAATAGTCTCCAAAAATCCTCTCCTAAAAGAATAGCTATAGGAGTTACTACTAAACTCATCAAGAATCCGCTCATCGTAGTATAACCGACATTCTTCCCCCTTGATTCTGCGCTTGACATTTCTGATACATAAGATGGAACTATAGCTACTTCACCCTCTATTCCTATACCTATTAGAAGTTCAGCCACGAGTAGCATTGCTAGGTTAAGCGATATAAACCCCAGTAGAGAGCCCATACTGATTAGAGCCATAGAACTGAGAAGCCCGAACTTTCTTCCGTATTTACTTGCTAAATAACCGTTTATTACTCCTCCTAGGAAGTAGCCTAGCATTTCAGCTGACAATATTAGTGTTGATGAGATCTCCCCTATCTGTTTTGATGCATAATTTTCGATATAGGGAACGTTAAAAATATCCCAAAAAGTCAAGGATGTTCCTATGGATAAAAGGGCAATCTGTTTTTTCGATAACATAAGGTGTTCAAAAAATCTAAACATTTTTAATCTTTCTTCACGCTCTTATTTTCTAGTTTATTTAATCTATATGAGACAGCTAGACCCATGAGAACACAAGAGGTTGTATATATGATAGTACCTCCTACAGAAGCTACAATGAAACCTAATAAAAAAGTTACCACGATGAGTGATGCGATACCCCCCATAAGACCCTTCATATACCAATGAGGACTTTTATTCCATAACTTGGCGATAAGATAACCGGCTAAAAGACCACCAGAAACCAGCGAAATTAGGTCTAGATATAGCAAACTAAAAGGAAGAAAAATGGGAAGTTCTTGACTATATTTCATAGCTTCTGTAACGTTTCCGTTTGTTGAATTAAGTATTTCATGATAATAATATTGTTGTAACTGAGGTAGTTGTGGATAAATGAATAATGTGTAGTATAACGCCGTTGAGCTAACCGCAAACAGAACCCCGAATATTAACCCCCATTTTAAGCCAGTGGACGTTTTCATATAACGTGATCATCGCATCCGTACTATTTAAATTAAGTAAGCTGAGAAAACTGATGCCTCTACCAGTAAAAATGTAATTACAGCTTAAAATTCATTATGTCTTGTTACTTTTTCCCTGATAATTTTCGTCTTCAAAATAATCCTCTGAAATCATTTCCCTTACTTCAGCGTAGAGGAATCCGAGTATAATCCAACCCATGAATGCATAGACTATATATGCTTGAAAGCCTGGTATCGAATAAAATAGTACAAACAAGCTAATTACTATCGCTATTAAGCCAATAACAATTTCTGACTTATGTTTACGGGGTCTCTTAGACGCAGTTCTTATCAAGGAAAAATCTGCAGATAAGTGGATGAACAAATTAAACATTCCAGCTAAGGAACCCAGTATAAGGAAAGTCTCATAGAGCCCTAGGAAGTAGCTTAACAAAACTACTAACGCAGTAAAAGTTCCAGCTATTGTCACCTCTGCATATAACGGCTTATCATTTCTCTTCTTAGCTAAAATCTGTGGAAATATTTTATCCTCAGCCATAGCCTTTAAAGTTCTAGAGTTAGCTAAGATATAGGTCATCCCCCCTAAGGTTCCGTCATTTAAAGCTACGAAAGCTAGCAATATAGCTACGATAAAACCGAAATTACCGAGTAAATATTCCACTAAGTTACCCGTGAAATCCATTGAGCCTAACGAGTAAAAGAAAAACGTAGCTATTAAGCCACCAAAAAGTAGTACAGCAATTGCAGCTTTACCAATTTCCTTAGATTTAGCCTCTTCACCTAGAGGTGCAATTGACCCGTAACCCGTAGGTATTCCCAAACCTAAAACTACTGCGTCCAGAACTCCCGGATTGATGGATTTCGGAATCGGATTATAAAATCTCCAGCCAGATTCATAAAGAAAGTAAACAGCTAAACCAGCTATCGCTATAATTTCAACTATTGACATGATCATAGCATACTTAGCTGAAAATTTTACTCCTGAAATTACTAAGGAGGAAGCGGTAACGCATACTACTAGTGCTAAAAACCACTGTTGTGAAATAGGGAAGATCAAGCTATTACCAGTTACCTCGGAGAGAATAGTATACAAAACATAAGCACCGCCAGCCAAGAGTGTCCCACCGTAAGATAAGGCGTAAATAAGGTAAGTCCAACCAGTATTTAGTCCCAATCTAGGTGTTAAGGAGTATAGAGCGTAAACGTAGAAACCTCCACCTCTCTTATACCTCTTCGATAAAAAATACACTACCAGACCGTTAAACAATACTACAAAAGTTGCAATAAGCATGGCAAAAGGACCAGCCAAACCAGCTTCTGCTATCATCACAGTACCGAAAGTAAGGAGGGATATAAACGGGGCTTGACCCCCAAATGATATGAAGAAAAGATCAACGAAAGATAGACTATTATCTCCTTTGTTAAACTCTGATTTGGCTTGTGAGGACATTATTATACAAATTGAGACTTCCCTCTTATAAAAGTAGTGTAAAAACCGTCCTAGTAAATTAGTATATCTCTTCTAATCATTTGTAAAAAATTCTAACTAGAAAGACTCAAGTTAATTCATAGAATTATTTGGTTTTACTTGCTAAGTCCAGACTATCGCATACTATAGCTTAGTATCCTCTCCAAGGCGTGTTGGGTACCACTTTTAAAGTGTTCCTCAGTCCACCTTTCTCTAAGGCTAAAAGGAAAGGTTAACCTAACGTTCCATTTAGAGCAAAGCTTTGTTTCAGTGATATAAATCTCATGAGTTCCTAAAACTGGTCCTTTAAGGTAGTTGATGACAATTCTTTTTTCACCCTCGCGGATCTCAATTTTCACCTTTCCCTTAGATGGGAAAGCAAACCTTACATCCCCTTCATATATACCTTGACTCGTCTCCTCCACGTTAAGCTCTCTCGTCCCTTTCCAGAACTCTGGAATCTTCTTTACATCCTTAACTACATCCCATACCTTTTCCCTATCGTCTATTTCTTTACAAATCTCAAAGTTTATCATCGCTTAAGCACCAGCCCGAATTGATAAGGGCTAGGTGAGAATTTTTCAACTAATGAAAAGTCCTTGAAAAATGCTAGATAATCTACCTCACTCATCCTCTTACTCAAGGGAGGTCCCATAGTAGTTTGTTCCTTTTTCCAATCCACTATAATAACCTTCCCTCCAGCCTTTAAAATCCTCTTTAACTCTTCTACCACTTTTTCCTTATTTCTCATGTCGTGAAAGGAGTTAGCCAATAAAACAACATCTACACTAGTGCTAGGGAGAGATATTTCTTCAGCTGATTCACACAGAAATGTAGCTGAAGGTGCACTCTCTTTAGCCATTGAAAGTGCTATGCAGTCCACGTCGATACAGTACACTTTCTTGGCTAACTTGACTAATGTCTTACAATAATACCCTGGTCCACATCCTAAGTCGACAACAATATCATCTTTTGTAATATATCTTGGAAGAAAATCATCGGGATTCTCCGGGTGTATAACTAATCTCACAAATATTAAAACTCTCAACGTTTTAAAAATTTTTACCCTAGTATTTTAATCTGAAAATTCTGCAATTTTTTCCAGTTTTTTCATCAACTTAAAGAGATTATCTACCCTGAACTTAAATTCAGACTCACCTTGTGGTCTTGGATGGTATTCTCCGTGAAGTCTCTCACTATTAACAAAGAGTTTGACTATCTCTCCGTCATTAAGCTTATAGGAAAGATAATCTATAAGCGAGAAATAATCTTGATAACTTGTAATTTCAAATCCGAGCTTTATAGCAATACTTTGCATAAGAAACGCTAGCCCCCTCCAATACATCTCTCCTGATTCGACTAGAGCACCTTTTTCTTCTAATTCTCTACCTTGGATTATGTACTCCTTACTTATTGCCTGAAGTGCCCTAACCTTTTCTTCTTGAGACATTATATTAAGTACTAATTTAACGATTATGTCACTAACTGAAGCCCTCTCCTGCTCACCTATCTTTTCAAGGTAGGCGTAAACTTCATCGGGTACTAGTATTTCCTTCATTGTTATTAATTATCTCACCTAGCCTTTTATATACTTCTAAAGCTGAGGGTCTTTTTTCGGGATCTGGAGAAGTCATCTGTCTTATCAACTCTATTAAACGTTTGTCTACGTTCTCCTCAACGGTTAGAATTTCATGGAATTTCACGTAGAACTCTTTTGCCTTTTGGATAGAAGGCATTGGATCCTTATTTTCTTTATAAAGCAGCTCAGCGTCATTAATGAAGTTTATCACTTCCCTAGGATTAAAGGGTTGTCTAGTCAGTAGAGAATACATTGTAGCTCCAAGAGAATATATATCCATGTAGAACTCCGCCCCTTTGTCTCTAAATAAAGCCTCTACCTGATCTAAAGGGCAATATTCGGGAGTATATTGTATGAACCTCTCGCCTCTCTTCCTAGCTGAACCTAAATCGCTTAGCTTAACTTTTACTTCTCCCTTAATTAGATTTTCGAAGACCTCTTTACCGGTCCTCCCCGGATACTTTGAGAACAAAATATTTGATGGTTTTACATCCAGATGTACGAAGCCCATTTCGTGGATAGATTTTAATGCTTTAGCGATTTCATAGCCTATTAACGCTACTATCTTCCACCATTGGTCGGAATAATATACGTTATTATCGCCCATAAGGGATTTAGCACTACCTCCTTCCATATACTCCATAACCAAGATCGGTGGTTCTTTCATATAGGACAACACGTCACCTGAAAGAATCTTTTTCAAGCTGAAAGAATCTATCTTCGCGTCGACGAACCTAACTATGTTCTCGCTTCTGTTAGACAAGTCCCTCAGCTGTGAGTACTCGTTTACGAAGTCATAATAACTCGCGCTAGATGTAGATGGAGGCATAAGTATAGGAATTTTAATTGCGTATTTTTTACTATCTTTTTCACCTACTAAGACGTAGGCTGAACCTCCTTTACCTAAATAAGATGTTATCTTATACCCGTAAAGTTCCTTCCCTATCCATACTTCTGGATCCCAATTATATTTTAAGTACTCTAGTTTTAAAACTTCTATTTCTTTCATTATATTAACCAGTTTAGGCGAAGGAGAAATTTCTAAAGCTAACTCACCTACTTTTTCAGCTAGGTTGACGTCTTTTTCCTTTACAAACCTTAGATAATTAACCACGTCTTTCGTCGGGACTTGTTTCAACTCAAAGAAGCATTCAGCTACTTTCTTGTAATCCACTTCTAAATAATTAATCTTATAAGGACGAAATTCCGGTAACTTAACTACAGCGATACATAGCTTTATATCGACCAACTTCTTATACACTTCTGTTAGGTCACCCTCATATATGAAAGAAGCTCTTTCAGCCAACCTTAAATCGTTTCTCTTAAACGCTTCTATGATGACATTAGCTAAATCCTGCTGAGAAAAAACAAAACTCGTACTAATCGAGCCGGAAAGACCGAACATTATGGATATAGGTGAGACAAATAAATACGCTACCGCACTTCCTACAGTGACACTTACAATCGATATGATAACATTAATGTACTCGTGCATTAAGTATTCCTTTCTCATTAGATAGAGTACAAACGTGATAATTACTACAGCGTATGCAAGGTAAGCATACTTGCTCAGGGCTCCAAAGAGGTTTAACGCCCAAAGAGAAGGAGAGATATATGTGGAGTAGAAAGCTAGAAACAGAACTTGAGTAACAAAGTAAGGAATAGCTAAAGTGAAAACCCCACTTGGGTCAAAAGGTCTATTATAGACTGATAATATTAGTCCAGCGGATACCAACAAAGATACCGGTAAGAAACCGTTAAATAACACAGAGAGTAAAACAACAACTGCAAAACCTATTAGAGGAGAGAGCCTATTCTTGAATGAGAGAACAGAGGAGACTAGTCCTAAGATGGGAACGAGTAGTCCGATAACGTTAACACCGGAGACGAGAAGAGTAAACACTAAACCTGACAGAATAAGACCTATCCCTAAGGTTCTATAGCTAGGTCTTATTCCGAGAGCTACGATAGGTGGAATAAACGAGACCCCTAATGTGAATGAACCCCCCTTTATCACGTAGAGGATTATAGGTAACGCGCCGAGATAAATCAGCATCTTGCTAACTCTATATAAATCCATAGGTAAAATGAATGAAATAAGGTATATAAATTTTCGCATAAATTATTACTTATTTTCTTATTACTAAAATCACTTAATGAAAATCTATTGATTTATATAATTACTGGCTATTTTCCAATAAATGCATGATTTATGTAATCCTTTGCTTTATTACTTCCTCTATCTTCTCAGGCTCCGGTATATCTTTGAGGATCTCTACTCCTTTTCCTCCCTTTAAAACTATATATATAGAACCACAATTAAACTTTCGTGCTAATAGACCTTGGGATAGAAATCCATCCTCGATTTCACTATATTCTATCCTCTTTGTAGAGAGAAGGTTATGAACAACTATATACGTCTCCCCTATTTCATAGTAATTTAAATACTTAAGCGAAGAATAAGACAGTAAGAGAGAAAAGGAGATCAGTAAGAATTCAATAAAATTCTCTATCTTGCTTACATTCAAAAAAATAGAAAAAATCAGAATTAAAAATGTCCCTTTAACTATTGTTTTTGAGATTTTTGGTCTAACAACCAACATGCTACTTTTCTACCACCAATCTCGAAAAGTGGAGGCTCCTCTTTTTTGCAAATATCCATTGCATAAGGACATCTTGGATTAAATCTACAAGCCGGAGGAGGACTAATTAGCGAAGGTACTTCACCAGAAGGCGGAGTTAGTGCCTTCTTAGACAATGTTGGCACTGAAGAAATCAAGCTTTGAGTATAGGGATGTTTAGGTGAAGATATTACTTCCTCTACTTGCCCTATTTCAACCAACTTCCCTGCGTATAGGACTGCTACCCTGTCGGAAATGAATTTCGCCACACTTATGTTATGCGTAATAAACATATACGTTATGTTTTTCTCCCTCTGTAATTTAACCAGAAGATTCAATATTTGAGCTTGAACTGAAACATCTAAGGCAGAGGTAGGTTCATCCAACACTATAAATTCAGGAGACGTGATTATAGCCCTAGCGATAGCCACTCTCTGTAATTGCCCACCTGATAGCTCTCTAGGATACTTATTTGCTACGTATTCATAATCAAGTCCCACTTCTTCTAAAGTGTTTCTAACCGCTTTCAGCCTTTCCTCTTTTGGTAGTCTACGTGAGGCCTCCAAGAGAATATCTAAGATTTTCATTCTGGGATCTAAACTCGATGCCGGATTCTGAAAGACCATCTGTACTTTTCCTCTAATTTTGGACAAATTCTCCTTAGTTACTCTTTCCCCTTTAAAGTATATTTCCCCCGACGTAGGAAGGTCTAATGTGGCTAAAATCCTTCCTAATGTCGTTTTACCAGAACCCGACTCACCTACAACTCCCAATACTTCACCGCTATAAATCTCAAGGCTAATATCGTCAAGAGCTTTTACGTAAATAGGTTTCTCGCGGAAGAGTTTTTCTATTAGCCCAACCTTTTTTATCTCAAAATACTTCTTTAAATGCCTCACTTCATATATAACCTCTTTACTCATATAACCAGCACCTCACCTTTCGCCCTTTTACTTCAACCAACTCTGATTCTTTCATCTTACATTTCTCCATCACCCTATCACATCTAGGGTTAAACTTACACCCCATTGGTAAGACTAAAAAGGAAGGAGGAGAACTTTCAATTGCTTTAAGTCCTCCGTCTTTCTTAGTTATAGATGGTATACTTGATATTAAACCCTGAGTATAAGGATGCAAAGGACTTTTTATCACATCTTCTATGTTTCCATCCTCCATTATTCTTCCTGCATACATCACTACCAGTCTGTCAGCTATAGCGTAGACTAACGATATATCATGAGATATAAAGATTATAGAGATCTTCTCTTCATCCCGTAACTGTTTAAACAATTTTACTATCTGAGCTTGAATAGTTACGTCCAAAGCTGAAGTAGGCTCATCTGCAATCAGGATCTTAGGTCTCAATATTAGAGCCATCGCTATTACGACCCTCTGAATTTGACCGCCAGAAAGTTGATGAGGGTATTTCTTTATGAACTCCTCAGGATCAGGTAACCTTACGTCTTTTACCGCGTTTAGTACAATTTCATTAGCCTCTTTTTCATCTACTCCAGGCTTCTTGACTTTTACAGCTTCTAATAACTGATCTCCTATTCTTTTTACTGGATTCAGACTATTAAGGGGATTTTGAAGGATCATGAATATACCAGTTCCTCTTACCTTAGTCATCTCCTTTTCATTCAATTTCACGAGGTCTTTACCTTGAAATATTATCGAACCTTTTTCTATAAATGAATTAGGAGGTAATAACCTTATGATAGCGTGACCAAAAGTGCTCTTTCCAGAACCAGATTCTCCAACTATTCCTACAATTTCTCCTTCCTCTAGCGAGAAGTTAATATTATGAAGTACTGTAAACTTACCTGCTAACGCCTTATATCCCACACTCAAATCATTAACTTCTAGTAAGCTCAATAAACCACCCTCCCAGAGATTACGTCTTGAATTCTGTCTCCAAGTAATATAAAACTGGTTACAATGATCACAATAACTAGAGATGGAAATACTGGATACCACCACGCTTGCGGTAATTCTTCAACTCCGTGAGACACCATTGAGCCCCATTCTGGAGTGTTAGGATTGAGCAATCCGATTCCCAAAAACGTTAAAGTCGCGTACGTCAAGATCACGTTACCGAAGTCAAGAGAGGCATAGGCTAGAACAGCATCTATTACATTATGGACAACGTGCTTCGTGAGAATCTTCAACCTACCTAGACCAAGAAGTTTTGCTGCGTCAATATATTGCATGTTTTTGACTACTAATGTTTGACTCCTGAAAAGCCTTGCATAAGTAGCCCACCACGGTACCATTAAGCCTATTATTGCACTAGTAAAAGACTCTCCCAATAAGACACTAACTGCTATAACTAAAATCAAACCCGGTACTGCCAGAAACACATCAGTTATTCTCATTAGTACTTCATCAACAATACCACCGAAATATCCAGATAATATTCCTACCAGTCCCCCTATTAATATAGCTGATAATACTACAATCGTGGAAATCTCAGCATCAGAAGGAGTTGCATACAAAACTCTTGATAAAATGTCCTCTCCGTTAGAGTTAGTGCCGAAAGGATGCGCAAATGACGGAGGTAGAAGAGCCGCTGACGAGTTGTACTGGAACGGATTATAAGGTAAGAACATATATGAAAGTCTTACGTAAAGTATTTGTCCCGAGGCGTACTCCAACAGTCCCTCAAATAAAGACCATATGTAATAAGCGAAAAGAATTATGAAAGCTACTAGTGCAGGTTTACTTCTCAAAACTAGCCTTACTGTCTTATTCGTCAAAAAGAAAACTAGTGCTAATATAGCTACTGAGATCGTTATACTGAAGGTCGAGAACAGGACGTAAGGAATTAATGATAATATATCGAAATGAACGGATTGTAGCGTTCCTTTGTTTGCATAATGTAGGTACACTCCTATGTTTATTAAAAGGTAAAGAGCTAATGCTATTATAACAAATCTTCTCCACTCCTTTCTGAAGTTCATTGAACCTTCACCCGCGGATCTAATATACCGTAAAGAAGATCCGCTACAAAGTTGGCTACTATTACAGCAATTCCGACTATAATTGTAAAGTCTAGAACAGCAATATAATCTAGGTTCTCTATTGCTTGAGTTATGTAATATCCTATGCCCTGATAACTGAAAATGTCTTCAACCAGAACCGCCCCAGCTACTGAATAGCCAAAGAAGAGCGCTATTAGGGTTATTACTGGAATTAGACTATTCCTTAACGCAATCTTATATACTACATAACGTCTTGTGAGACCTTTAGCTAAGGCTAGTTTAGTGTAATCCGATTCCATAGAGTCTATCATTGTAGCTCTAGTTACTCTTGTGAACAAGCCGAACGTAATTATAGCAATACTTAAGGAGGGTAGTATTGCATGTCTAACAGCGGATACAAAGAACGTCCAGTCTCCATCAATTAACGCGTTAAGTATTGGAAAGTCTGTATAGTGAGGTGGACAAGTGAGCAACTCATTTACCGGTTCCCCTGCAGGTAACAAATTTAGATAGTAAGCTATCACTAGTTGCAAAACAATTGCAATGAAGAAGGGAGGGGAGGCCCACGTTGTAATATATAACCCTTTAATTGTTTTGTCCTTCCATGTCCCCCTTGATGATGCTGCCACTGCCCCACTGAGTAGTCCGAGGATTGCCGCTAGAATATCACCGGGTATCACTATCTGAAGACTTATAGCAAGTTTAGGAATTAATAATGACAGTTCTGAAGTCTTATATATAGGATCTACACCCCAATTTCCAGATAATATATCTTTGAGATAGTTCACGAACTGGACGTAAAGTGGTTCATCCAACCCGTATTCCTTTATTATTTGTTGAATCTCCACGGGAGGGGCATGGGGGTTACCAGCATATATTCGGGCTAGCTGTGCAGGATTTGGTGCTGCTGCATGGATGAGGACGAACACGAAAAAGATCAATAAGAGTATGGTGATAAAGCCGTTTATCATTCTCTTTATAGCAAATTTTATATAATCCGTCAGCATAAACATAAATCCCTTAAATTGTTTATTAAATTTTCCCATAGTATATGAAAACTAACGAAAAAGTTAATTACTAGTTAAAAAGATGCTTATACTGATTACTATGAAAAGTAAAAAGAAGTTAGGTCTTTCAAAAACTGCTATTATAGGAATAATAATAGTAATTTTAATCATAGCAATAGCAGCTGGAATATTTTTAACAACACAGCATCCTAGTACTACTTCTACAACTACAACTTCGGTTAGCACATCAGTAAGCACAAAAACATCAACCTCACCGACAATGGTTACACTTTCGCCACCAAATACAAGTGTACTAATTGATGACTCTCAAATTGCTCCACCAGACGCTTTAGACCCCGCTACAGGTTTCTATGTACAAGACGGTCCATTGTTTACAGCCTTATTCCAAGAGCTAGTCGAGTTCAACGGAAGCAACTTCCATCAAGTAGTTCCAGTAATAGCACAAAACTATACTACAACAAACTACGAGAACTATACATTCTTTATCAGACAAGGAGTATACTTCCCAGATGGAGTACAAGTAAATGCTTCAACCGTATGGTTCTCGTTTTATAGGACTATACTAATAGGTCAAGGGCCAGGAGTTGCTAATTATATAGGACTATTATTCAACTCTACGGTTTACGGACAGACTGGTTATGCAATTCCTTGGGGAGTTAATAATGCAATTCAAAATGCTACTGGTTTACCCACTGCGAAAAACTATAACCTAACAGCTCTTATATTGGCTTCTATACTGTCCCACTTTAATGCCAATAACGCAACTATTCAAAAGATAATGGAGTACCCATATCAGGCTGTCGTTGTTAAAGGACCTTATGAAGTCCAGATCAACGTGTTAGCTCCATACAAATTCTTCCTTTACGATATTGCTTCATGGTGGGGTGCCATAGTGAACCCAGTATTCGTTGATGAACACGGGGGTGTACAGCCTAACTCACCTAACGCCTATCTAGATGAAAATGGTATGAACGGGACTGGTCCATACGTTATAGTAAAAGTTACCAGTGGTTTCAGCACGATAGTCTTAGATAAAAACCCACACTATTGGGCTCAAAACGTATCTAATATACCGGCTGTTGCACAGCCCGCTCATATACCCGTATTAGAGATAAACTACGGTCTATCCCATGAACAAAGAGTAGAGGACTTCCTCACTAACAAGGCTCAGATGAGCTATGTGAGCATAACTTACATATACCAGATACTTAATCAAAGCCCCTACAACTCAATGCCAATTAACGAGACTTTCAGAAACTTCGGATCTGAACCTGGAGTCCTATACATCTCGATGAATATGATGAAGTTCCCCACTAACATAACCGACTTTAGACTAGCGATAGAGTATGCAATTAACTACCAGCAATTACTAAGCATATTCAGTTATCAAGAACAAGATTTAGCAATTGAGTATTTAGGGCCAATTTCCCCCCAATTCCCTGGCTATTATAACCCAGACAACCTAAGTGAATATACTTACAACCCAGCATTAGCAATTAAATACCTAAACGAGGCTGGATATCAGGGAGGCTTTTACGTAGTCTTACCTAATGGTACGGTAATAGGAAACCCGAATGGTCAACAATTACCTACGTTAGACATATATTCATTAGCACCAGTTAATTTATTAGAGCAAGAAGAGCTTACGATAATAACTCAGGATTTACAGCAAATAGGAATAAGCATATCTACCAAGTTCGTTCTACCGTCAGTAACAGATAGCTGGACAACTCCTAACGGAACGCCGGTTATGGTTAACTTGGGATGGTTCCCAGACTGGCCTGATCCAGTATTCCAACAATTAATGCCATTAACAGACGTGCAATTTGGAGGAATATCTGGCAATTTAGCATGGGTAAATATTTCGACCTTGCAGACAATGTATCAAACTTTACCGTTTATAACTAATACGACAGAGCAAGAACGTATGGTAGCACAAGCATATAACATTATATACCACGAAGCACCTTACGTATGGTTACCGGTTCCAAGCACTTACTACTTTGTACAGCCATATGTACAAGGATTCGTATACGACCCATTCGTCGGATATTTCTATAATATGATGTACTACTCTAATTCAAGCAGTTAATTTTTTTAATTTCAAATTTAAACATATAATGAAAACAGTAGAAAAGTTATTCGTTTCTAAGGAATTTTAAATTATAAGACAGATGTTCTAATATATGTCTCGGTTCTATTGGAATCGAAGTAAAAAGACCTTTCTTCTCCACACCAACCATCACATTTAAAGTTCTTGAGGTAACGCTAGACGATATGATAAAAGTGTACTTAATCTTTCCCCTTATATCTTCTAGAAGATACTTAATTCCCTCACTTGAAGTAGATAATGTAAGATCAAATTTTTGCAACTCTTCTCCAACTTTTATATTTTTTACTGTTTCAAACGGGTTATAGCAAAGATTAAAGACGCATGACCTACAACACTCGAAGCTATTACTGCAGCATTATAACCTACTATTAGATGAACTGTAGACCATATTGCTGCTGAAACACCTACAATTATCCTCAATATCTTTTCATTACGCTTCCTACTCGGTTGGACATTAAGGGGATTTAGAGCTTAAATATTATTAGACTATTTCCCAACTCAGGATAACCTAACTTCATACTCTAAACTTCCACTTTTAACCCTTAACCTATCTCCCTTTTTAACGTTAGTGGGTCCTACAAACACTCCTGAAGATACATAACCGTTTATGTAACCTACCCTCCTCAATAACCACTTCACCATATCATCTACAGTTCCGTAAATATATCTAGGTCTGCCCTTGCCTACTTTATGACCGTTAAGGTAAAGCTCCACTTCCTCGTTGTAGGGAAGTTTAATACCCTCCCCGACGAATAACCTACCAGCAGCACTATCATCTGCTAAGATCTGGTAAGCCTTCAGATTCCAAGTGTCAAACCTCGTAGCGGGTAATTCAATACCGAGGTAGACACCGTTTACACAAGTTGGATAAGATTCAACAGTGCAATGATCCATCTCGAAGACAATTTCGACCTCAGCCATATGATTCTCGAACCATAACTCCACTTAGCTATCAGTTTCAATCATTGGTTTAGTTAATATCCCATATAACGGTTCAGTGGAACCGAAACGTTTAAGTGTTTCTTCAGTAGTGAGGGATATTTTATATCCTCCAAATCCCTCTGATTGAACTAGCATCGAAGAAAACACGTTAAAGACCCTTTTTGCTTGGGCCATAGTCACTTCGAAGGGTTTAACAGATTTCCTCTCTTGGTATGCTTTATAAAGCGTTTGGGCTAGAACATCTTCCAAAGACATGATATATAGTGATAAATATTACATCTTATTAAGAATAACTATACATTAATTTTACTTCGAATTATAAACAAGCGTAATAACTTAAACTTAATTATGCGTACTGATTATTCCTTTATTATGGGTTGGAAATTTAAGGTCGGTAATAAAGTGGAAGCAAAGAAGTCCATTTGTACCGTTGACGAGTTAGCTGACGAAATAAACAAAATAGTAGGGAACGCTGAATTCTCTCAACAACTGGCTACCGAACTACTGGTTAAAGTCTTCACTGAAAAGAAGGAAACTTTAGAGGAATTTAAGCAAAAACACAAAGATTTAGGCCCAGATAGACTTCAGAAGATTATTAACATAGCTAACTCCAAACTTCAAGGTGATCTGTAAGCATACACGATCCCTTTTTCACTCACTTTCACTTCATTTGCTATCCCCATCAATATGCTCTTCACTGTTACGGAATTTAGCATTATGTTTGTGATCTCTTTAGATCCTGAAACTAAGTAAGTCACTTCCTCTGCCGTCCTCTCTTTATTGGTTATCAATTCCTTAATTTTTTGAACAAGTTTCAGATTAAATTGTATATTAAAATCTAATAATTCCTCCATTTTCTTTCTATTGTTATACACGGGACCATGAGAGATAACTACTTGTTCTACACCTTTTATTATCTCCTTTAAGGACTCAAGTGTGTCCGTAGCCTTCCAAAAGTCGCTGTAGAAAGGTACGCCGAAAGACTCTAAGACCTTTTGGCCGAAAAAGGAATCACCCGCGTAAAGAACTCCCCCTAAGATATAACCAACTTGACCCGGCGTGTGCCCCTGCAATTTAACCTTTTCTACCTCAGTTTCACTGAACTCATCCCTTAAATCCTCTTTAACCAGATCAAAAGTAAAGTATCTATCTTCCTTAGAACTAAAGCCGTAAATCATACACCTCCTACCCATTAAAGTCAGAGACCAGTAGTCTTCTTTAGGTAGATACTTAATTTTCGCTTTTTTATCTAGTAACCCGGCAATGTGATCTGCGTGCCCATGGGTTGCAAGTTGAACTTCAGCGTTCAGTGTCAAGTTAGCGTTTTTCCCTCCTTGATCAACAACCACTCTTCCTTGGTAAACAAGGGTGTTAGGACTTCCCGGGATAACTTCAACGTCTTTATTTAGCTTCAATTTTCAGATCCCTCACGTTTGGTTCAACAACACTATAAACTCTTATTGCCTTTTCCAGTTCTTCCCTGGAAGTTGTTAGCATATGTGAATAAATGCCTATTATCTTCCTCATAATATCCAACGAATAGTACTTACTAGCAGAAGAAATTATCATTGCAGCTTCTTCCGGTTTTTCCCTAATCATTTTTATGCCCTCTGAATAAGCTTTGAGAACTTCAGAGGCATTAATTTTTGCATAAATTACGCATTGGGGTACTAAGTAACCTAACGTCTTCATCTCGTCTTCAAAGATCTCCCCTAATTTAACTTCTATCCCTACAAGACCTATTCCTTTTCCAGCTTCAGCCATTTTCACAGCCTCATCTGCAGTAGTGTTAATTACCTCATTAATTCCTCTTATAACAGCGTAAAGCCTTGCATTATAATCTGCTAGAGTCCCTTGCTTGATCGTGAAGATCTTTGAAGGCCTCTTAGTCTTATCTCCTATTAAAGAATACATCCTGATGTAAACTCCCGCAACTATCGAATAGCCCTTTACATTAAGTTTCGCAACGTTAGTTATTGAGTCGAGAACTACTTCACTAAGTTGAGGATTTTCACAACTGTTTCTTAACTCGAATGAGGACTTTCCGCCGCTCAATACTTTATAAACCAATAGAGGGAACGATACTGGTCCGGCAAATGGTGCACTAACTATCATAAAAAATATTTGGCTTAATGACTATAAATATTGTATGCAAGTAGGAGAGACACTAGAAAAAGTATTTAAAGTTCTTCCAGAACATTCTGCATCATCAATCTCTAGCGGTGCTGTTTATGTCCTTTCTACTCCATGTATGATAGGCTTTATGGAAGACGTTTCTTTCACTCTATCTCAAAAACACCTGGAACAAGGACTGACTACTGTAGGTTATCACGTAGACATAAAACACTTAGCACCTGCACCAGTAGGGGGCGAAGTAAGAGTGAAATCAACTCTTATCGAGATAAACAAGAGGAGGTTAAAATTTAAGGTCGAAGCATATTATAAAGACGTCAAAATAGGGGAAGGAATTCACGAGAGAGTTATTGTAAACGAGAAGGAATTCATGGATAGAGTGTCGAAAACTTGATTTTTTAATTTCGAGATGTAGTGTAAACTCTATGAAATCCCTAGTCTTACACGGTAAAGGATCGTCGCCAGAGAAAGTAGAATGGTTAGCAAAACCTTTGCACCAATTCGGAGAAGTAATAATACCTGAGTTCGAGATCGAGGCTAAAGAAGGTGTTCAAAAAGCTTTAACTTACGACTTTGACCTAATCGCAGGTCATTCTAGAGGAGGCTTAGTAGCTCTAATTGCTGCGGCTTTAAAGGGAAAAAGTGCCATAGCTGTTTCTGCCCCCTCGGATAGGAGAAAACAAAAGGAATACCTTTCGAAATTCCCGCCCGGCACTATTCAACGTAAGATATACGAGGACATAAAGAACTTACCTGAGGAGGAGTTAGAGTGGTACCCGTTAAAGTACGCTGACAGAATTAAAAATGCGCTGTTAATACACGGAGAGAATGACGACATAGTATTGAAAGAGCACTCGATTATTTTGTGCGATGAGATACGTAAATACGGAGGTAAATGTCAACTATATATAATAAAAGGAATGAAGCATTCGCCTCTAGGACAACACTACAACGAGATCTGGAAGATAATAACAGAGTGGGTTAAGGCGAATAACTATGCCTAAGACGGCTTCCCTGATAATATCTGAAGAAAACCCGACATTACCAAGGGACGTTAATTACCTCTACCCCGGGAGGTTTAATATCTTTAATATGAAGTTCTACCCCGGGCACGGTATAAGGAAGGACGAAATGGAAAGGATGTATAAAGAATTAAGCCAGATCAAACATGAAGTCGAAAAGAGCGACGTGATCTTCTATGCTAGATCTTACGGAGTCTTCTTCAAAAATCAGTGGGAAAGAATGAGGAAGTTCTTCTCCAAACCGACGATAATCGCAACAGAAGCGATTATAACTAGGCTCAGGGAGTTAGAAGCTAAAAAAATCTACTTGGTCACACCTTATAACCAGAGGAGGCATGACTACGAAATAAAGTGGCTTAAAGATTTCGGATTCGAAGTGATTGGTTCAATAGCCCTCGGAAGGACTGGAGGGAAGGAAATAGCTTCTACACCGCATGAACTCACGTTACAAGCAGTTAAGGTAGCTCAACAGTCTTCAGCTGATGCCGTTTACATCGCTTGTACCATTCTTTCTACTCTTCCAATACTTCAGGAAATGGAAGGCAGACTTCCCGTTATTACCGCTTCCGGTGCTATGTTTGAAGTCGCAAGGGAAAAGGAGTTGATTGATTTCTAACAATATCATTAAAAGATCCCTAGCCCACACGGTAAAAACTTTCTCTTTGGGCAAATCCGTAAACCCGTAAGGGTGTAAAACTCGTGACAAATTAGCGTAAATCTTGAGGAGGGAGTTAGGTTTCTTGCCTACCGTTTCGCAAGCTAGAGCTATTAACGCACTAGCTTTAGGCATTGCCAACGTGAAATACTTAGCCTCTTGTTTACAGTATTTACACTTTATATCCTCCTTGCCCTTCTTTTTCTTAAAACCTAGTTCTTTATACAATTCATGGATTGAAAGCGAATATCCATCCCATTTCAAATGTTTTTCACACACAGGTTTCCCGGCAAAATAGATAGTTATACCGTTGACCTCCCTGCCTCCAGTGAACTTCCTTATCCTAGTTAATCCTTCTCCTCCAGACCTAATTATAAAACCGTCATCGACTAGTTTGTGCCACTCCCTTCTCTCCAACGCTCTTTTGTAAGCCTCGGTAGTATTTTTCACAAAGACCGAAAGAGAGGCCCTCTCTATAAGAAACCTGTTATTTTCCTCAGCAGAGTGGAGATAACCGAGTATCGCGGTCTTGTACCCAGCCTTCATGGCGGTAACCATGTCATCACCGAATAGAACGCTATTCAGTCTCTCACTTTCGTCAATAATTATTCTCTTTATTAATTTCCTGAAGGACTCGTCGCTAGGTGGAGCTTTAGTTATGGCTTCTATCGTTCCTGATGTGTTCTTTAGAAATTTAAGTATGTACTTATCCACGCATGTACTCATTGAATCACGGTTTAATATTTATTTACTTAATTACATAATAACTAGTTCATGATAGTGACACGAATTTAAGCCAAATTTTACTTTAACGAAACCCACAGTGTGGAGCTAAGATAGTTATATTCGAGTTATACTTCAAACTCCACGATTTGCAGACTTAACGTAAAACGGAAATAAGTGATCTATGGCTCTCCCGTAGCATTATTAATTGTTTATGAAAATTTAGTGAGAAATGTCCATTAACAGAAGGAATTAAAAGTAGTAGACCTGAGGCAGTTAAGACGAATCCTGAAACATAAAACCTTTAATAGGACAACTTTAAAAACTAACAAACAAATAGTCAACTCGTGGGTCTGTTTAGGAGGAATTCTGATAAGACCATTGACAAGAAAAGCAGCCAAGTTAAAATATTATTTACAAGTGACATTCACGGTTCCGATATTGTATTCAAAAAGTTTCTCAACGCCGGACTCCAATTCAAAGTTGACGCCTTTATAATTGGCGGAGATCTGGCAGGAAAAGCGCTTTACGCAATTGTTGACCTTGGAAACGGCAAATACAGAATAGAAGAAAAAGAGGTAGGAAAAGAAGGTTTAGCACAATTAACAGAGGAAATTAGAAAGAGAGGGGAATATTACACTATAGTTAGTGAAAAAGAGTACGAGGAAATGCAGTATAATAAAGACCTCGTAAACCAGAAGTTTAAGGAGGCTATGGAGAGTGTTGTGAGAGGTTGGATGAAGATTGCGGAGGAAAAGCTCAAAGGGGCTAACATTCCTATTTATGTGAACCTAGGGAATGATGATCCAGAATATTTATTTCGAGTAATAGAGGAGTCTGATATAATGAAGAGATGCGAAGGAGAAATAATCGACATAGGAGGACATGAGATGATCTCGTACGGTTATGTAAACCCTACACCTTGGAAAACACCAAGAGAGAAGGACGAGAACTCGTTATATAAAGACTTGAAGGAAATGGCTGATAAGATAAAAGACCAGAGCAAGGCAATATATAACCTTCATGCTCCCCCTTATAATACTCATCTTGACAACGCGCCGTTACTCGACTCGAATCTGAAACCAGTAGTAAAGGGAGGAGAGATCGTGTTTACTCATGTAGGTTCTATAAGTGTTAGAAGAATAATCGAGGAATATCAACCGTTAGTTGGGCTCCACGGTCACATTCATGAGTCTAAGGGCTTCGATAAATTGGGCAGGACTATGATATTTAACCCAGGTAGTGAATACAGCGAGGGAATTCTTCACTCCTTGTACCTAGTACTTGAGGGAGACAAAGTAAAGACCTATATGTTTAGGCATGGGTAATTAAGTAATGCTAGAAAAGGAATTATATACATGTTATCTTCTACTTTTTGTAATCCCAATAACGTCGTAACGAAGTCCCTATCTTTTAGTTCATCAAACAAAGATTGCGTAGGTAAACTCAAGTTATAAAGCTCAGAATAAGCTACATTCTCTACTTTCTTCCTGCTATTCTTCGCTTTAAATAGTCTGAAGAGTCAAAATGGAAAGAATTAATGTCAATAACAATAAGTTACCACTCAATAAATATAAAATAGCAAGTAAATAAGTAGAATTTCTTCTTAGCTTAAAATTTTAAAAAATAGAAATAGGACGCTAATTCCACCTTTACCAAGCTTTAGTTATGTTAACACCATCTACATACACATACGGCGAGATAGTAGGTATAGGTGCGTCCCACCACCTCACACTATATTTATCCTTTCCGAGTCCTTTGACATTCTTCATCAAGTTAGGGAAGGAGTCAGATATTCTTATTCTACCAGCAACACCTTGCGGTTTACCTTCCTTATAATATACTATTGCATCCCTGCCTACAGTTGAAAATGTTCCTTCATAATAGTTCTGAAACCTGGTATACCAATTGTTATTAAGAAATATCACTTCTTTGCTACTCGCCAATAACGAGTCCAGAGATTGGTCTCCCGAGTTAATCTCGAAAGAATAAGCAATGGGATATATTAACCCTGCATTACCGGTACTCTTTTCTCCGAAAATCTGGGCTAACTCATTGTTAAACAACAGCGAATTAAATACCCCGTCCTTAATTATCTCCTTATCTCTGGTATAGGTAGCCTCATCATCGAATTCTGCAATCCTACCCTTTCTGGGGACGTCGGATATTGTGAGAAGTTCACTGGCTACTTTCTCACCCTTTTTATATTTAGCGAGGAAGGATGACGCTGTCATTACGCTGAAAGCTGAAGCGAAGTCAGCAAAGAACACCATGAAATTAGCCACCACCAGAGGTGAGAGAACAACGTTATACTTTCCGTCGTCTATCCTCACTTTACCAGTTATTGAAGCGAACTCATTAGCCTTTTTCAGGGTTTCGTTAAACTCCTTAAGCGAATCAGAGAAAAATGCCCACTGACCGCTATACTCACCGTTAAAAGACCTCGCATAACCGTCAGCCCTTATTCTGGTCTCCGTTCCTTTAAACCCCTTGTTCGTCATAAGCTCAGTCGTCGTCTCATAAACGTTCACTATCCCAGAACTCGGAAACTCTGACTTCGCCAACACTGAATCTATAAAACTTACGTCTTGTCCTTCTATCACAGACCTTAACTCAGCGTTATCCTCTTTTACTTTCACTTCACCATCGTTTTCAGTCAATTGCGGGACTATATCGCTCTCAACAGTGTAATTAAATCCCTCTTTTACTCCCGTAATTATCTTATCCAGTTCTTCCTCTCCAGAGAAAGTATAGGAGTAAAATCTCTTACCTTTGACTACAGAGACAGAATATTCAACTTCATTTAACCTCTGGACTTCCGCTATTTCGCTTAAAACAAACTTTACAATTAACCTCTTAGTCTTAACTTTCTTTATTATTACACTGTCAAATCCCTTAAGACCGTCAAGTATTTTCTCCAGTTCCACGGTTACTCACCCCTTACCTTTACGGTTATATTCCTCGCCCTCATGTTAGGTCCACCAAACCACACGGGGATCGGTTGATCAGGGTCCCCTTTCCCACAAGTCCCTCTATAAAAGGAGAGAGTATTGTCCACCGCGTCTATCGAAGACAGAAGCTCAAAAGTAGTAGTCTCTAAAACGGGGAAGAGAAGTGGCTCCCCAATCTCCCCGTTTTTAATCTCATAAGCCTCAAGCCCTACGTATCTCTCCCCTACCCTCAAATCATCAATATTCCACTCCATATAAGATTTGAAGTAAACCCCATCCTTTACGTCCTCTATCAACTCCTCAAAAGTAAAGTCGCCAGGTTTAAAGAACGTATTCGACATCCTTACTAGGGGTTCTCTGTCATACGCTGAAGCCCTTGCAGATCCGTTACTGTTAACACCGAACTTATAAGCAGAGAACCTATCCTGAAGAAGCTCATTAATTACTCCTTCCTTTATGAGATATTTAGGTCTTGCTTCTATCCCCTCGTCATCTATAAGGTAGTAACCAGAACTACCGTAGATCGTAGGATCGTCTATTACAGTGACTTTATCGCTAGCTATCTTCTCTCCGAAATTCTTCCCTACTAAATAACTCAGCCCAGCTTGTGCTCCCTCCCTCCCTAAAATCCTGTCCGCTTCGAAGGGATGACCTACGGACTCATGGACAATTATCCCCGCTAACTGATTACTCAGGATTACGTCTTTTCTACTTGGCGTTACCGCTTTTCCTTTTTCCAGAACTCTATCAACTGACTCCAAAGTGCTCAGGAGGAATTCCTCAAGGTTCCAATTTTTAACGATTTCAAACCCTCCGCTACCTCCTAGATCTCCATTAGCAATAGTCGCGGATCTTTCGCCGTTCTTCAACGTTATAGAAAAGTACAGACTGACCCTAGGCACATAACCCTTTACTTTAACACCGTCCTCAAACATTATCTCCTTTTCCTCCTTTGACTCCGTGTAATAGAAATTAACTGAGACAACCTTAGACTTAAGGTTCTTATCTGAGTAGATTAATTTAGAGAGGTCTATTAAGAGTTTGACCTTCTCTTCAGTCGATATGTTGTCTAATTTTATTTTCTCTTTTACTGAATACTCTCCGCCAACCCTTTTATCAGAAGAAATTCCTTTCTCCCAACTCCTAAACCGTAAACCTTTTAGTTCTAGACCTTCAGGAGTAGGTGAAGAAGAGAATAGAAGAGATGAACCGTCAAAAGCCCTAACACTGTACCCTCTTTTAGACCATTTGTAAAGACCACTAGGTTTTCCATTAACTATCGCTATATTAAGATAAGAATTAGATTGGTATCTGAGCTCTATCTCCTTAAAGGTTGAAAAATTTCGTAGCAAATACTCCATAGTATAACTAATATGCCTAAACCTAAAAATCTAAAGTAATAAAGCAAAGCACAAATAGATATAATAGAAAACAGATAAGGTCTTAAAAAGATTTGTTGTTATTATTTATTTAATTTTAATTACTATATTTTTACTTAAATTATCTAACACTAACTTATTTCTTTTCCTTTTCTTCTTCTTTCGCTTCTATTTCTTCTTCTTTCGCTTCTACTGTTTCCTCTTTTTCTTGTTTAGCAGACTCAGGTAAGGTTGCTAATAATTCGGAGTATGCCACCTCACCGTGCATTGCGTAATCTCCTACAGCAAGCTCAGTGGGTTTGGCTTGAAGCGGTATGAACAGACCTATGAGTTTCAACAGACCGAACGTCATTGTGAAGTCATATGCAAATACTACTGCAACTCCTAACGCTTGAACAGCCAATTGGTACCAGTTACCATAGAGTGCACCAGTTAAGCCTGGATCTACGTACTGTGTGACATTAGGGTCTGCAAATACACCAGTAAGTAAACCACCAAGTATTCCAGCAATCCCGTGTGTGGAAAAGACTCCTAATGTGTCGTCTACCTTTAGTTTAGGCTCTAATTTGTATAAGGCAAGCCATGGTACCGTTCCAGACGCAATTCCTATCGCCATTGCCTCCCAACCATTCACGTATCCTGCTGCTGACGTTATAGCTACTAAACCAGTGATTGCACCTGAAGTAGCACCTACTAACGTTGGCTTCTTGAAGAATTTCATATCCATAAGCATCCATGCTATGGCACTTGCTGCAGTAGCTATGTTAGTGTTTAATACAGCTATCGCAGCATCTATTGTAGCTCCTCCGGGGTCACCACCGTTAAATCCGTCCCATCCTAGCCATATAAGCCCCGCACCTGCCAAGACTAAAGGTAAACTGTGAGCCTCTAACTTTCTCTCACTAGCTAATCTAGGACCTACAGCTAATGCAGCAGCTAGAGCACCCACACCAGCATCTACATGAATTACATAACCTCCACTGAAGTCTACAGCCCCTAACTGGTTTAGCCAACCTCCTGCGAATAACCAATACGCTACGGGGCTGTAAACAAGTAAAGACCATAGAGGTACAAACACCATCCATGCCTTAAAGTTCATTCTTTCGATAATACCACCAGCGAGTAATATTGGGGTTATAGCAGCGAAGACAAACTGGAAAAATATGAAGGTCGATGTAGGTATATCAACTAGACCGCCCCCTGGTCCGAAGACTGTCTGGTGGGCTTCATAACTACCTAACCAAGCCGGTAACGGATAACCCATAATACCGTATTTTCCAACGTGAATAAATGCAGGATAACCGAAACCTGCATTATAACCAGCGATCATCCAAACTATTAGGACAGCAGCAAATGCATAAAACACCATTAAAGCGGAATTAACAGCGTACTTCTTCTTAGAAAGGCCTGCATAGTAGAGTGCAACACCAGGAACACTTTGAAGACCTACGAATGTAGCCGCCGTAAGCATCCACGCATTACTTCCGGTGTCAAGCCAAGATGGTACCGCTGCAGAAGGATAGTCTGCAGTGTGATTCTCTAAAGCTAAAATGGATTGGTTTAAAGATTGAATTTCAGCTGTAATATTGCTAGTGGTTTGTGCTGAAGACGAATGTGAAAAAGCTATTACAAAAATTGTTAAACTTAAGATTATTGTTAACTTAATTAAGCACTTTTCATCGAACCAGATCTTTTTAGGCATCAACACCTATTAAACTTAAATTGGTTTTAAATATTTCTGAGATTTACACTTAAGGTTTTTAATTTTTTATCGACAAACAAGAAAACAGTTAAGATATCGTCAATTATAAACTAGTTGGACTTTATGAATATTTTTTATTTCAAATGTATTATCTAAAAAAATTCTCGTTGAAAAGTTTAAACCTTATAAGAAGTCCTCTCAGAATGCCGTTTCCAAATCCTAATAACAGCAACCA
Organism: Stygiolobus sp. CP850M; assembly: GCF_037389425.1. Classification (NCBI taxonomy): domain Archaea; kingdom Thermoproteati; phylum Thermoproteota; class Thermoprotei; order Sulfolobales; family Sulfolobaceae; genus Stygiolobus; species Stygiolobus sp. CP850M. The sequence continues at coordinate 49,414 of NZ_JBBHKR010000041.1, read as the reverse complement.
ATATAATCATGTGAAAATAGAGTTATACTATGCAAAAAACATATACAGGGAGATATGTAAATATACCGTTATTAGTCCAAGAGATAAATAACATGTTCTTAAGCGAAGGTTGGGAAAGCCAAGTCCAACAATTATCAATGGGAATGATGCAACCAACTATGCCACAGTATGCGGATTATGAGATAAGGGCTATAAAAAGAGGACATTTTCACCACGTAGAAACCGTAATTGTAAGGGTTAAGGGTTATCCTAACGATTTCACCATAATTGTAGAAGAAGAGCATATAGGACCCATTGGTAGAGAATTGATTAACAGAAGATTATTCGGTAACATAGATAAACAGATAAACGACGGTCTCTTTGACATGCAAATGCCCATGGGAATGCAAATGGGACCACAGCCTGGAACGATGCAATCACCAATGGGACAACCAACACCTCAACAGCCAATGCCTCAAACACAAATAAGATGCCCCCAGTGCGGATATATGAACCCGCCCGGGGCTAAGTTCTGCTTAAATTGCGGAACAAAGTTAATGTAAAGAAATTAAATAAAGGCGGGGAAAATATTTTTCTTTTTGTTTAATCGTTCAGATGTATTTAGCTGTCTCCTCAGCTTCCTTCTTATCTATTTCTCTGTAAGTTAACCACCATGCATAGCCTTTATATTGCCCTAACCTCAGCTTAGCGTCTTTAACAGTTCTTGGAGGAGGATTCAACACGTTATCACCAATTATCTCGTTCTTAGGCCAATTTGCCGGCATAACAGCTCCGGTCTTGTCTATTAACTGTAAAGCTTTTATACTCCTCAGGATCTCGTTAATATTTCTTCCCAACTCGAGGGGATAATACATTATAAGCCTCACTGTGCTCTTGTCGTCAATTATGAATACTGCCCTTACTGTAGATGTGGATGACTCGGCATGAATCATTCCTAGTCTTTTTGCAACTCTGCCCATAGGGTCTGCTATTATAGGGAAAGGTATCTCCACCTTCAGAGTACTTTCTATCCAGTTAACCCATTCTATGTGGCTGATGTTAGTATCTACGGAAAGACCTATTAGTTCTGTATTTAACTTCTTAAACTCTTCATACTTTTTAGCAAAAGACACGAACTCGGTAGTACATACGGGTGTAAAGTCTCCAGGATGGCTAAACAACACAAACCATTTACCCTTGTATTGGTCTGGTAGCTTTATTCTTCCATGAGTTGTTTCAACCTCTAGTTCAGGAAACTTTTCACCTATTAAAGGCATTCTAAATTCTTCTTCCATTTTTCTTTTACCTACATTAAATTAGACTTAGTACTATTTAAAATTTATGATTATTTCTAATTTGAAGTTATTCCGATTTAAAGCTTCTTTATAAGATTGGCTTATGAACAATCTTAATAAAAGAGGAGTGTAATAACACCCTGAAATGAAAGGAGCTATAGCAGCTATCGTAATCCTACTGATATTGGCAGGTGCTACATATTACCTCTACAGTAACGGGTACTTCTACACCGTTAACGTACAAGGCATTTACGTGGAATACCAGAACAGTTTCCTGATCAATACGATCCACACGTCGTATAGTAACTCTTCCTTAACTCTCCACGGCGGTCAAACCTTTGTTATAACGCTGACTATGGCAAATAACGGCTTATTACCCACTGAAATAACCGGGATTAACGTATCAGCTCCGTTCACTCTTTTGAGTGTATCGCCATCCTTACCAACCACAATAAACCACGGACAGAGTATGAGCTTCACCTTGACTATAAAGGCACCTATGAAATCCTACACTGGATCATTACAAATCTACGTTAATGGTACCAAGACATTATGATTAAATTCCAACACTAAAAATTAACATTTAATAAAAATTTAAGATAATTAAAATATTTTTTCAAACGAGTAAATACCTGATTGTTAATTTATAATATAGCGGATTTTTAAAATGTTACAGATATTATTTCTATATAGATTTAGCTGACCGGAGATAGCCCAAAGGAGTAATTCTAACGGATAATACGAAAGTGGGGAAATACCATAACGAATTCTATTTTTCTTCAAAGTTAATGCTAAAGACTTATCTTATTTAAGATGTAAATCTAATCTATTTTAACAGTTATTTTATATCTTTTTAAATATTAACTATTATCTTTTAATAGAATTCACTCTAAACTATAAACAAAGTGAATTCTTGGAATGAATTAGGATATCGCGTATTTACAATTTCATAAATACTATTTGTAAAATAATATATTTTTTATATATATTGATATAGAATATTTAATACTAATGAGATATAGCAATCGTGGGCTAGCCCAAACTGGTCAAACTTACTGGGTATTATCTACAGTGTTATTACCCTATACATACGATCTCATTTCTACAAATGAATGCTGTGAGTTTTATATGTAAGTGATGTAAAGGACAGAAATAAGAAGCGTACCGCATTTTGTAAATCAAAGAGTTTTTATTAAGGTAAAGATACATTTACGATTAACACTTATTCAGCTGTAATGTTCAGACAAGAAAGATGATGGAGCTACTAATACAGTAATGCTTTATAACTTTCTCTAGTGATTGTAACTCATGGCTGTCATTGTAAGAAAAGTACACAAGAAAAACGATGGAGGAATAGTGTGGATCTCAATCGACGAGGTACCACCCATTATTAAAGATACTAGCGTAGTAGACGGTGCTTTCTTTGTACGCATAGCAGATGACAAAGGAGACAAGGTAATTAGGTTGACAGACCAAGAGGCGTTAGACATAGCGTATAGAATCATAGAAGCTTATAAGAGACACGTCAACGAGTACCCTAAGCTGAACCAGAGAGCTTATGAAGAGTATAAAAAGAGAAATCCTGAAGAAACGGATTCCTATGAAGACCTTGAGTAAATGAAAATGTTTTTTCATTTTGATGAAAAAATTTTTAATATAGTAAATTCTAAATAATCATATGGTTTGGAAAGAATTAATGGATGAAATGAAGAAAAACGTGAAGGAGATGATAGAGACTGGAAAGGAAGTCGGAAAAGCGTCAATGTCTGCAGCAGCAGGTGTAACTAAAGAGACAATGGAAGTAGGAAAAGACGTAATAAAGGCTTCAATGGAAGTAGGAAAAGAAGCGGAAAAGGAGTTTAAAGGGACTGTGAAGGAAGCTATAAACCACACTAAAGATGTAACTGGGACACTGACCGAAGGAGTAAAGGACGCAATGAAGGGACCTATTAGAGAAATGAAAAAGTTAGGAGGAAAAGACGAAGAGCAACAAAAGCAGTAAGCCTAATACCCTGCCCTTTTTAAGTTAAAGGGAAATCTCTCTAGCTTATATGCAGAGTCCCAGAACATGTACTCAAATATCGAAGCAGTTCTGAAATGCCTCATCATATTCTCCTCTTGTTCCTTAGTCACCTCAAATCCATCTATGATTTGAATAACAGCTCTGACTCCCTTTTCGTACTCCTCTCCGCCATAAGTGTCTATCCACTTCTGATAAAACTTGTTAGCACTGCCCATCCTCTTCAACTCCTTTCCCACCTCCATGTATATCCAATAACAAGGGAGAACTGCTGCTACCCCCTCATAAAAGGGTCTCGAGTATACTACAGATATTAAATAGGACGTATATAAAAGGTTAGTAGGCGAAACCTCATATTCCTCGGGGTTTATTCCCCACTCTTTTGTAAATCCTTGGTGAAGCTCCCTCTCTACATCGAGAGCGTGAGTTACGTGAGTTGCGAATAACTCTCTTTCCTCTGATTTCTCAGCCTTAGCGGAAAGGAGGGCTAATGCCTTAGCGAATTCCTTCAAATAATGGTAGTCCTGAATAATATAATACTTAAACTTTTCAAGAGGTAAAGAGCCATCTGTGAGACCCTTTATAAAAGGGTGAGTTAGGATACCTTCATAAACGTCTCTTATGCCGGACCAGAGTTCGTCAGACCTCATATTATTACCATCATTCTTCACCTATTTTTCTTTTTCAGTCAAACTAGAGCATTGTTAATCTCATTAAATTGAGTGTAATAAATTTGTCATTCTAGCTCTATATTTATTAAATTGTCACAATTTCTCTCCTTTTTCATTTATTTTTATTAGAAGGAGTTTAGATGTCTTGGTTATATCTTCCAATATCGGAGACTAAGGAATACTCAAGGTGTGTATTACTTTCAAATCACGTTATGAATGTCTTTACCCTTATTTCAAGTGGAAGTGACGTCTTTATTGTTCTCTTTATAGGAACCATATAATACAGTGTACAGTTAACTGCGACTTAACTGCACAAATTAACGGGGCTTACATCACTCCATAACTAAACCACGTCTTAACATAGGCATAACAGCACCATCGCGGGAAATAAGCTTTTATGAAGTTCTTTTGGACGTGGTAGTTTGTACTCAGATCTCGTAATAATAATTAAATATTTCTTGTAGTGAGTAGGTTTTACGAATTAAATATTGTTACCTCATTAATTTTTGAAAATAGGTCAGTAAGAGGAAATATAAGCCGTAAGATTTAAGGTAGGTAGACTCTAGAGTTAACAATATCACTACTACTTTACAATAGAAACATTGATGTAAAAATTTTATGATTTTGAAAAATTAGTTGAGCGTCTGATCTAGTAATGTGTATTCATAATCTATAAATAATTAAACCTGTGAAATTCTTGTATCTCATAGATATTATTAAAAAATAGAAGTACTTAATGCTCATATAGTCTTAAAAACTAAATAGAAAATAAACCTAAAAAGCTCTAACTAAGAATTATTGAAATAATAAGAAAAAAAGGATAAAAGGAGAGACCATAGAACTTTACTTAATCTAAACCTTAATTTTAGGCAACTCCCATTTATTCCTTATTGCCATAACCCTTATTACCAGAGCAATGGTGAAACTTACTATTGTCGTTACGAGATCCGAGTATCCTAATTGTCTCAGAGAGAAGTAAATTGCTGAGCCTAGAATAGCTACTGTAGCATAAAAGTCCTTAGTAAGTACCATGGGAACTTCGTTAGAGAGAAGATCCCTGATTACACCACCACCCGTAGCTGTGATAGTCCCAACAGTAATTACTAATAACACGTTTTCAGAAACCGAGTATGCCAGAGAAGAACCAGATACTGCAAAAGCTGCTAGACCTATAGCGTCAGCATAAAGTAAGGGCTTTTGAACATGAGAAAAGACCTTGTAGAACGTGAATGTGAACAAGCTCGATAGTAAGGCAACAGTAGGATAAGGCAAGTACGTTAAATTGGTAGGAGGAGTTTTGCCGAGGAGTAAATCTGCTATTATTCCACCGCCTAACGCTGTAGAGAAGCCTAACACCAGTACACCTAAAAGATCCATGTTTTTCTTAATCCCTTTAATTGCACCAGAAACAGAAAAAGCTACAATACCAATGTAATTGGTGGCATCAAGTACCAAGTTCATTAAGGTCTATTCACTAACTAATTATCGGAGTTTAAAGAGCTTTCTATATCGTCTCGTTGATTTAAATTCTAGTTATCCCGAATTGTTTAGTTGATACTGTCTCCTACTCCTAGCTCCTTCGCCTTCTCATTGTCTGTAACATTTTTACGTAACTACTTATTATTTTTAATTACTTTTAATCCTTTTAACGCTATTAAGTAAGCTGAGGCTGTATGCCTATCAAAACCCTTCTCCCTCATCACCTTGTCGTGTTCTTCCGAGTTTGTAGTACCCTTAGGATTAACTAGAATAACGTCGAAACCCAACCTAAGTGCTTTAACAACACCGTGAATTAACATTTGCCTCTTAGCGAAACGCGAAACCTTCCTATTACCGCTCTTACTCCTAGTGAACCTCCTCCTCTTAACCAGGAACAAGTCCTCAAAAACAACATAATCAACACCAATCCGTGATAGGAAATTGAGAGCTTGTGATAGAGCATTCAAACGTAAAGCCCTAGCTTTCCCTTTAGGAAAACCCGGTCTAGTAACATCCGAATACCACCACGTCTTATTAGCAATAACTTTACCATCCTTGCTAACCACAACAACGTTCAACCTATCACTGTTTAAATCAAAACCGGCAAACAAACCGTAACCCACAGGTTTTGGTGAAGAGAAGTACTTCAGATAAAGCCAGAGCGGGATTTGGAGGTGGATCATAGGGTAATGCTTGAAACTTACTACAGCACCGTAACCCTCCTCCTTTTTACTCGCTAAATCCTCTAACTCTTTAAGCAATGGTAAGTACTCCTTGCCGAAGTACGCCTTTCCGTGAACCCACTTACCCCACGGGTCTTTAACTCTAACTTCCACGTGGTCTTCAAAAACGTGGAACTTAATCCCCCTATTTCCCTTATCGCTTTTATTCCCCCTACAAGCAATCCACTTTTTTCTAACCTCAACCTTATTACCGTTATTCTCAACAAGGGCTAAGACTTGTTTATAAGCCGTTTCAGCGTAAAAAGCGTAAGGGATGATCTTGTATAACTCCTTAACAGCATCATTTAATGAAACTCCTTTTAAAGCCAAGTTAACCCCGGCCTTCACAGCCTTTGAGTAATAATAAGCAATCCTTGAGATTCTTTCGACCCCTTCAAACTCAACCCTACCATTTATAGTCACGAATTGGAAGTTATCAATTGCTTCCTTAGAACCAATTAGCTTACTCCTCATCATCTGGTAGGATAACAATTACTATCACCTCCTTACCGTATAATTCCTTCCCCTTCTCCTTGAGCTTTGAGGGGATAGTTATACCATATCTCTTATTCCCATACTTATCTGTACCATAACTTGAGACGGTTGATTTGAAAACTATTTGCTTCATAAGAGTGTTAGAAGCATTAAAATTTATAAACTTTTATGCTAACATTAAATTGGAGGGTGCCACCATGAAGTCTATGAGCAGTCGCGAGGTGGAGGAAGGCACCCAATGAAACTCCCCATGTCCTTGAAGGGAGTGGTTGAACTACCGCTCCCGTAGACGGCATGGAGAGGGAGAAGGAGTGATGAGGCTAAGTGATTAATAGTCACGAAAAGTGACTATTGGTCACGATGAAGGCCGAACTCTTGTCCTAATTGTACTAACATTAGTATTTCGTTAGTATTACTTTCTGCTGCAAAAGCTAACACCTCTCTGTCAGGGGAGATTCTGTTAAAGACCCTAACAATATTTTCAGCATCTTCTTTAGTAGGTACTACGAATATTATAGTTTTGAAAGGAATTGAATTTAACATTAGTCTGAAAAATTTACCGTAATCACGAATTATTGATTTAGGAATTCGTCTTGATATTAGTTTTCTCTTATCCACGGATAATGTTCTAAGTATTTCATCGATTTCCTCTACTCCAAAAGGCATACTAATATACTCCAGTTACCCTTATATAAAGTTAAATTAAAGAGTGTTAAAAATGAATACTGGATTAAATTTCGCTAGGGGTATTTTTAATTTGTTTAATCTTTTATCTTATATTTTCTATCTTTGGAATATATAGTTATTTTTGTAATAACTAATAAAAGTTAAAGTAATTATTAGGGAGCAATAGAAGGGATTTATCAATTTGCCCTCCTTGCAACATCAACTTGAGTAGTCCTTACTTCCTTACCCCTCACGGCCGATAACACTAACGCAACTACGAGTACTCCTACAGACACTAAAAACGCGGAATGTAAACCGTTTATAAATTTGCCAGCTACACCACCTATAAGGTCAGAAGTGCCCAGAAAGACCTGAAAAGCTACATAACGCGGAATTGTAAGGGATGCCGCTGTAATCGAGATCACGTAACTCATTAAGATACCCGTGTTGCTTAAAGTCCTTAACATACCAGAAATACTTCCATAAGAGTGTTTAGGTGTATTGGCCATTACTGAGCTGTTGTTAGCTGGGTAGAAAAGAGAAGAACCTAACCCACCTATAACGGATAAGCCTACGATATAGATTAGAGGAGTGTCTAAATTTAACGTATAGGAATAAAGGAACGATACTAATATCATCAAACCTATCCCTACTGTGGCAGGAGTTCTAGCCCCAATCTTATCCGAAAGTCTACCAGCTAAAGGACCTACCATACTCGCTATTACATATCCCGGGACAAGCAATAAAGAAGCGTTCAAAGGAGATAAGCCCCTTATTCCTTGCAAATACATGATTAACAAAAAGGCTGTAGACAAGTACCCCGTACTCTGGAAAAACGATGCCAATAAAGAAGCTGTAAGGACTCTATTTCTAAAGACAATAATGTCTATAAGCGGGGCTTTAGCTCTTTTTTCTATCACTATAAAGGGAAATAGAAGCCCTAATCCTATTAATATTAGTATCTCGTTTTTTAACGCTAATCCTTCGCCCGCCATGTCAGCGCTTCCGTAAGTTATCAGAGATAACGCCGTTCCGAAGAGGATGACCCCATATACATCAACGTCTCTTTTTACCCTATTTACGTCCTTCACTACTCTAAACCCTAAAAGGGATGCTACAACACCTATAGGGACATTAATGTAGAATATGTATCTCCATCCTATCAACGTTGTTATTATTCCACCTAGCACTATTCCTAACACAGCCCCTACATTCCAACCTATTGAAGTATAACCGAAGGCCTTGCCTCTTTCATTAGGAGGAAAGTGGTCTGAAATAATCGCTCCACTATTAGCCTGCATCATAGAGGCTCCCAGAGCTTGAATACCTCTAGAGCCGATGAGAAAATACGCTGAAGGAGATACTCCGCACAAGGCAGAACCGATGGTGAAGATAATGAAACCTGAGTTGTATACCTTAGCCCTTCCATAAGAGTCTCCTAGTCTCCCTAATTGGGTAGTTAACACAGCAGCTTCTAATAAATAAATCAATATAACCCAGATCATTGTGAAGAGATTAGAATGAAGATCTGTCACGATTGTAGGTAGTGCTAAGATGACTATAGTAGAATCCACAGCACCCATTAATACACCTAATACTACAACCAATAGAAGCAGTGTTCTGTTTGATACCATACAATATTTTTAACGTATATATTTAAATTATCTTCTGACTACTAACTTATTCTTTAATTAGTTTTATTTCAAATTTTTATTAAAAATAAAAAATTATAATGGACTTCCACAATTAGTGCAGAACCTAGCATTTCCAGGGTTCCGATATCCGCATGAAGGACATACTTTGACCTGGTTAAACTGGTAGGGTTGAGTGTAAGGTTGAGCATAATAAGGCATTGTGGTCTGATACCCATACTGATAGCCAGGCTGTGGCATAGTACTTACGGCACCACTGTTTATAAGCCTCTCTATCTCTTTCATGATTTCATGCTCTATCTCGATATTCCACAGTCCTTCTCCAGCTTCTACTAAGAGTCCTACAGGTCCTAATATTAAGTCACCTAAGAATGCCTCAGTAACGTCTTCAGCTTTCACCCAGTTAGCCACTCCCGTTTCTGCTTCAAGGTATCCCTGGCCACCAAAGAGCTTGACTGTGAAAGCCCTATCCGCAGCAAAAAAAGGCTCAAAAAACCTTCTTTTTTAGCCTGAACTATATAGTAATTCCCTGCACCGTAATACTGAGACTGATACCCTTTAAAACTAAACCACTGAAAAAGCTGTACAGCTAACATTTGAAGGTTTACATTTACACCTTGAAATACTTTCTTCATTAGCAAAATTTCCTATTTTCAAATCTATTAACTTTATCCGAATACAGCAAGGAGAAAATATTGTCAAAACTTAATATTTATTAGCGTTAGAGCTAAGACGATTAGATAGTATAAAAATGAGCTATAAAACAAGTAGTGGCAAGAATACAGTAAATATTATACTCTCTTTCGTAATTTCTATTCTAGTTATGATATCGACGTTATTCTTAGCTCCGACGCTTATCTCAATACCAATTCCACCCTCTATTAACACCGGTGCACTTAACGTAATTACGCAAGGTAACTGGACTCAAGTTGTTAGTGCTGTAGTATCTCGACAAGACTCTATGTTTGTAATTACATTTTCTAATGGGACTTCATTAACCTTAGAAAGGAATAATTTCCTCAAATCAAATTTAGGAGAAATATTTCTGAATAGTTCTAATAATCGTGATGCCATCGAGTTTACCAAGGCTTTCGTGTATTTTTATGAAGATAATTACAGTGGCAAAACCACTTTACTTATAATTAAGGCTTATTATACTCAACCTAATTTCCAAGTCCCTTACGAGATCTATTCAAGTACTCAGGGCTTCAGCGGCACTGAAGGACCTTTCTATTGGGTTGGAAATTCAAGTTATTGGGTTGGTTACTCTAACCAAACTTCCAATCTATCCGTCCTAACTATAGTTAAAACCGTTAGCTTTAACATAACTGTATATCAATATCTGTCTATTCTTCAGCTTATAACGACCTCGAACAACTTATAGCATTTTATACAAAGATATTTTAGCGAGATATGCCTTAACAAGAGCTAATTTCATTACAACCAGATTATCTCTAAGTTAACGATATTCTCCATTTAAGTTGTTATTTTAAACCTTTCATCATTTGGCATTTAATCATCTTTATTCTATCAACTTGTTCATACGTGAGATATTGTGAAACCCATTCATAGTTTAACGAGACCAGAAGTAAGATTATACTTTTTTTATCCACTTTGTTTTCCTTATATTGTTCGAATAAGGATAGAGCCATCTCCGTAAACTGATATATATTGCGATAAATTTTATCCAACTGTTTCGATACTTGTAACATTTCCTTTTTTGGCACTGCACACTTTGTATCTTTTCTATGAAGATTATGGCGCATAGCTAATGATTGTAACAGCCTCCTCTCTGCTTTATACGCCCTAAATGCTGACAATCTTAGATCGCCTTTCTCTAATCTGTAATAAGACGCAATAAAGTCGTTGTAGCTTATTCTGGCATACGTAATTTCATCCCTGATAGTCATTATGATTAATTTACCTTATGGAGGTTTTTAACTTTCGTGAAGCGACTTCTTAGCAACTTACTTTCTATGACGAACTGCTGAACCCTACGTAATTATTTAAGTGTTATAGCTCTACACTTATATTTAGATTATAATAAACTCTAGAAGGATTCTCATAACCTACAAATGAACTTTTGCAAGATTCTCAACTAGGTTTAAATTATTCGAATAACTTTTAAAGTAAGAATATTGAGTGACTACTCATGGATATAGGGTTAATAATAGGAATATTAATACTAATCTTCGATTTTGCAATCTCTATATGGAACAGTTATAATGCGGGGAAAATATCTAGTTACAGAAAAGGATTAGGAACTTTAGTATTCTTTTTGGGAGGATTCTTGCCAGTAAGTTATGTAATCGCGACAATAATCACATTTATACTAGCATACTTAGGTTACATCTCAATATCAACTACAACATTCATTTTAGGATTCGACTTCCTATTTTTCGGACTAGCAATAATAATGTGGGGAGTAATAGCTACAACCCTAAGCGTTGTAGCCACAGTAAGGGGAAGAAGCTGGACAGCTGGAATAATAAGCGTTTATAACGCCTTTGCAACTATAGCAGATACGTGGGAATATATCACGGGCTTCCTTTCAGCTTGGAAAAGCATAAGGAGAGCCGTAGATTCCAGTGACTTTTCCATTATAGACGTAATAGCCATCCTAGCTATAGCACTCGGCATTGGGTATGTAATCTCTTATGTAGCGTACAAAGAAGGTCTTAAATCTGAGATAGGATATTCTTACGCTTCAAGGAGAATTTTTTAAAAGTATTTAAAAAAAAAGTCATAGAACTTTTCTTGCAGTATATGCTATAAGTTCATTCGTCGTAGGGTGTTGGTCTGCGAATTCAGCCAAATCCCTAGCTGTCAATCCGTGGGCTACAGCTTGTCCTAACTCGTTAATAGCAAACCCTGCATGAACACCTACGATCCAGGCCCCTATTAACCTTAAACTACCACGTTCAAAGTACAGTTTTAAAACTCCGCCCATCTCGTCATACATTTGTGCCATAGGATCATTCTTTAACTCGTAAGAAGCCTCAATGAAGCTGATCCCCATTCTTTTTGCTTCGGAAGGCATAATTCCTACGTAAGAAGCTGGCGGAATTGTGAAGATAGTTACTGGAATACTCTTGAAGTCCACGTAGTCCACTGGCGTGCCATTACTCATAATATTATAAGCTGCTGCAATCGACATCCTTACAGCAGCGTGAAAATATGGAGCCTTTCCATTGACATCACCAGTTGCAAAGACATTAGGTAAGTTTGTTTTCATGGAGTCGTCGACACTTATATGACCTTTACTATCTAGTGCTAAAATTCCTCCAGCACCCTCGGGTAAAACGGGTTTCCTACCCGTAGCAAGCATAACTAGTCCAGTTTCTAAACTCTTCTTATTCCCCTTACCGTCACTATAGAAGACCTCAAACTCTTGTTCCCCTATCTTTTTGATTTCTAGGATAGGGGAGTTATACATTATTTCTAAGCCTAATAGAGGTAATAACGTGTTTACTATTTCGCTTTCGAAACCCTTGAGTACTTTATCGCTCCTTACTAGCAGTCTAACGTTGTAGCCTAACGCCTTAAGGATGGTAGCAGTCTCGAGTGCAATGTAACCTCCTCCTACTATTGTTATATCGTCAGGAAGTCTTCTCAAGGACGTTCTGTAGCCATAAAGATCGTCACTTGTTATCGAGAATTCAGACCCAGGGAATTTCGGCTTAACAGGTTCACTTCCAGTAGATATGACTAAGTACCTACCCTTAACCTCGATCATTCCATTCTCGGTTTCGGCTTCTACTGTCTTATTATCTATTAACTTTGCCTTTCCTCTTATTAGCTCTATATTGTCTCTGAATTCCTTTAATTCCTCTCTATGCTGCATATACCTTATTTCCTGAACACGATCCTTGTGATCCTGAATTAGGGAGAAGTCCGGTTTTAAATTAGCTTTCAGAATTCGGTTATTTCTCCAGACTATCTGTGCTAGTTCTCTAATAGTCTTTGACGGGATACACCCTGAAAAAAGGCAGTTACCTCCTAGTTCTCCTTTAGGATCTATGATTACTACTCTGTACCCAGATCTGGCTAGTCTGAATGCACCCGGATATCCTCCACCACCCGCCCCTATTATTATTACATCTGTTTCCATAAAAGTATGTAGAATCGTATGTGTTTAAAAAATCATTTAGAGAGAAGATAAGCGACTTGTTCACTCGTATACCTCTTCGTGAAATCGGTACTTATACAACCGTAAATAACGTTGACAAGCTCTTGAGGAGTATTAGGAGGCAATTGAGGGCGCCAAGAGGCTAGAACAACCTTAGCTTGGTTAATGTAACCCAGTGCCTCGTTTATTCTACCACTGATAAACAGATCAGAGGCTTTATTAAGATAGGGAATTGCAGGGTTATCGTTATGTAGTGTCAGGAGATAGTAAGCTGTAATCCCTAAGGAAAATACGTCCATAGACGGATTCGCCCCTTTTCCCAACACTATCGCTTCTAATTGCTCTGGAGGGCTATAAGCGGGAGTTGCTTGGTTAAACTTTTGCCCGGCTTTTACTGCAGACCCTAAATCACCTAACTTCACGTTACCTACTACGGTTAGATTCTTCAAGACCTCGTCCACTTGGTTTCCAACCTTTTTTGCGAAAAATATATTTTGAGGCTTGACATCTAAGTGAACGTACCCGTTTTTGTGTAAAAAGCTCAAAGCCATAGCTATTTCCCTAATAATTAACTTAACAATTATGGGCCATTGCGGGTAATTAACCAATTGAGTCTTTATCAGATCTGCGGCAGTACCACCTTCCATAAATTCCATAATTATTGCAGGTGGATATTTGAAGTAGGCTTCACTATTCCCCCTTAAGGCTGATGTAATGTTATTTATATCAACATATATACCGTAAATTCTCACAAACCGTGGGTTCTTAGACAACTCTTTCAGGTTCTCCGACTCACGAAATAAGTCATCAAAAGACGAGAAACTTAGCGCCCTTGTTTGTGAAGACTCATTTCTCATACTTAATACTTTTATAGCGTAGTATGTTCCGTCCTTTTCAGCCTTTAGAACGTACCCGTTTCCCCCTACCCCGAGGACGGAAAGAACATTATAACCATAGATATCATTACCGACCCATACCCTTGGATCCCACTTATCCAAAGGAGGCAATATAATGGGCCTCTTAGGCTCTACAACGCTTGTGTATGGTATAATAATCTTTTCTCCTCTGTTTATTACTCCGCTTTCTACATTAGGTTTAAAAACTACTTCACCTATTCTGATCTCTTTCGCCTTCCACGGAGCGTTTTTTGAGCCCAATATAGGAACTAAGATAGGAGACATTGAACTACTCGAAACGTAATCATAACCTCCTACGTTAACGCTCCACTGGATATTGGAAGGAAGACCCGTTACTAAAAAGGTAGCAAAACAGTGAGGATACTTATCGTATGGTATTGTACCGCTGGTAACGAAATTAATTTCAATCTTTCTCCCCTCTTTCACGTTCCCACTTATCTTGTCTGGCAAATAGTATTTACCTTGCACGAAGGAGGGACAGAGATGAAACTCTACCCTTTTCTCGTTCAACACCAGCATTCGTCCGGTGACTTTTCTGACAACACCGTTAATCTCTATCTCCCACTGAGAACCATCAGGTATACCCTTTTGTAAAATTACTATAGGATATCCTTTACCGCTAGCTGCGATTATATTTGCAAAGGCTAAAGTAGTAAATGTAGACGATAGTAATAGTAATGGCAATGTGAAATCATTAATTAACGGTTCATAAGAGGACAGCTCGTAAGCCACTAGGGCTGAAGCAATAGTAATAACTTCCCAAGCACATGGTATCGCTAAACCGGGTAAACCTAATATTACTGCAAGTAGCACAGACAGAAAAGGAATCCCTAAAATGCTCGTGTTCCCCGATGAAATAATTAAGAGAAGTGATACCGAAAATGATAGTATAAAGGCTACATACGTTAGATTACGATTAAAAGATGCTAATATAGAAATCAATGACGTTATTATTAACAATGTAACATATAGAAAGGAAAACGACTGAAAAAACAAGAGTAATAGTATAGGGGTGGAAATACTGACAATGGACGCCTTAATTAGTCTTCTATTATAGTAAGGCATAGTAGATAATACTTTTACTCGTCATAAAAAATTAAGTGATGTTAAAATACCCGAACTGAGTACATTATTAAATAGAAAATTTTCATTGTCTTCCTTAACTTTAGTCGAGTAATTTTAAAACGTTAAATATTATGAACGTTTTTATAATTTGTGAAATTCGGATTTTCTACGTCAGCTTTTCAGTTTGAAGAGACAAACACAAATTCAGACTGGTACGAATGGTTAACCGACGACGTTAACTTATCCACGGGTAAAGTGGTTCCCTACTTACCTTACATGAATGCTTACTTATCAAAGTACTCCGTTATACACGACTTAGCCTCAAAACTTAATGCGAGTATTTGGAGGTTTAACCCTAGCTGGAGTAGGCTTTTTAAAGTAGAAGATAAAATAGATAACGAAACTGTCAATAAATACAAGGAAATCTTGAAAGACTTAAAAGACAAGGGGTTTACAATCATTCTTTGCTTAAATCACTTCGACCTTCCTCTATGGATACATCAGCCCATTATCGCACGCGACTATCTTCTTACCAAAGGAAAGCTGGGTTGGTACGACGAGAACACCGTAAGAAAATTCCTATCCTTTGCAAAGTTTATCCGTGACACTTATTCAGAATATGTTGATTTGTGGTGCACTTTCAACGAACCCAATATACTGATTAACTTCTCTTATCTTAGCGGAATATTCCCTCCGGGTGTAACTAGCAAAATTGCCTATCAGAAAGCGTTATTAAACGTTATAACAGCTCATAACTTAATATATGATGAATTTAAGGGCTTAAAAGTAGGGCTTGTCTACAACTTTCCATATGTTCAGGGAAACGACAGAATGGAAGAAACTGTTTATTCCTTCCTAGAGAAGGTCAAAGTAGATTGGATAGGAGTGAATTACTACTCAAGAATAGTCTATGATAAAAACGGAAGCCCCAAGAAGGGATATGGTGTATTTTGCCAACCTAACTCAACTTCCCTAGACGGTAATCCGACCTCGGATTATGGATGGGAATTATATCCTAAAGGCTTAGAAGAAGTATTAAGAAAAGTAAGTCGATTTTACAAACCTATATATATTACCGAAAACGGAATAGCCGATTCCAAGGATAAACTAAGACCAAACTTCCTTCTTCAACATCTGGAGGCAATAAAAAATTCCAGGGTTAAAGTAGAGGCTTACATGTACTGGTCTATAATAGATAATTACGAATGGAACTTTGGCTATGAAATGAAGTTCGGCTTATTTGAATTGGACTTTAGACCCAGACCAAGTGCATTTTTGTTCAAAGAGTTGGTGGAAATCTACTCAGATATTTGAGTAAAAACAAGAGACGAGATGATAAGAAAATAATTATTACACGGTAAAATTATTTATACTCCCTTCTCTAGCTTAATAATTACATTGTTTACAAATCAGCCTTCTTCTACAACAAGTAACAACTAAGGCTAATACCAGATTAGTCCTCCTTATCCCCTACAAGCTAACAAGTTTAGGAAACTCTAAAACTGTTATTTTATAACAATCTAAAATTAACTTGAGAACTAGCGATCAACTTTTAATGAATTAAGAACGTAGCTTATTTTTATGCCCATTATAATAGTGGAAGGAATTATAACGAAGGAACACGGCTTACAAAGTTTTAGTTACTTCCATATCGGCGATTAAAGAGCTTAACTGTGAGCTAGAATAGCTTAACATAATTGAAGGAGAGGAATAT
This sequence comes from Stygiolobus sp. CP850M, assembly GCF_037389425.1. Classification (NCBI taxonomy): domain Archaea; kingdom Thermoproteati; phylum Thermoproteota; class Thermoprotei; order Sulfolobales; family Sulfolobaceae; genus Stygiolobus; species Stygiolobus sp. CP850M. The sequence continues at coordinate 32,610 of NZ_JBBHKR010000041.1, read as the reverse complement.
ATTAGCACCATCACTACCCAATTTCCGAAAGCGGTAACACCAACTAATAAGTTTCCGCCTTTTGCTATATAAACAGTATATCCATTAACTAGGGTAGTATATTTTAATGTGTTAGGAGAAGAATAATAGAGCCCATTAGATGTTACATATGCCACAATATTTTGTGCAGCTTGGTTAGTAGACGCATTAAGGTAGATGGAATAAACGTTAACTTCAGAGTTACTATATTCAACTAAACTACCTGCAATTACCCCTTGCACAGACGAAGTTTGATGACCTATGACGTAATAATATATTGTAGATAAATTACTAGTGTTCATAATTATTGACCAACCAGAAGCACCTAGTACACTGTCCAACTGGAAAATGGTGAGATTGTGCACTGAGATAGCAGGAGGAGGTATGTAAAGAGGTGGAAGTAAAATTATGTCGAAGAAATACGGTAACACAACTGAAAGGAGTAATAGCGCTATAGATACGACAGCGACGTCGGCTATTATTGCCTTAACGACCTTTTTCCTCCTATTCTTAGTAGTTTTTACACTCTCTTGATATGAAGCAGGAGCTTGAGTATTAACTGGCAGAGGTGGGGAAGGTACTTGGGGAAGAGTTTGTTGTGGTGGCTGATAAGATATTGTCTGTTGTTGAAGTGATTGGCTCTGTGCTTGTCGTGGTTGCTTTAGAGGAAATCCACACTTCTTGCAAAAGTTAGCATGAGGAACATTTAGAGTACCACATCTAGGACATTGAATTAGAGAGGAAAAGTTTACGGTCTGAGAAGAAGAATTGTCAAATTTCATAGTGGTTGGTGTGTTTTGCTGTGGAAAAGTTACAAGAAGATATCCACATCTGGGACAATACAAGGACTCGTCGTTATTTGGATATCCACATCTGGGACAATACTTAACCATAGGATGAATAAAAACAACATATTATTAAAAATTGTCCGAAGGTGTAAGAAAGTATAAGATACACAAAATCAGTTTAAATCTCTAACTCCTTACAGCTTTTCTTCAATTGTCTTCTTATATAAAACCAATTTATTAATATTAAGTAAAAGATAGCCAGAAGGTCACTTCCTATTGTGAAAGAGAGAATGTCAACTTTATAACTATCAAACTCTGGATAGAAGTTTAAGATTGAATCTGCTAGTGGTAAAGAGAATAACAAAATAGAAATGATTCTCAATTGTTCAGAAAAGATCGAAAGCTCTTTTGCTATATTGTCTATCTTAATCATTAACCTCGACAAATTATATATTTTCTTTATCTCTTCATTCATAACTTTTGCTTTATCTACTACTTCTTTCTGTATATCATCTAACTTTATTTCTTCTTCTACTCTACTAGCTATCAGTATTTCTTCCAGTAATTCTGATAGATTACTTTGAGAAAAAAATTCTACTCCTTCTTCCAAGAACTTTAAGATCAGTTTACTTTTCCCTTCTCCTAATAAGTAATTTGTGTGTCTTTTTAATTTCTTACTGAAATTGTATATAATTACACTATTAGCTAATGTAAATGTTGTGAGCCCTAATAGTGATATAAAATTTTCACTCAAACTGGTTTACCTCGTAGAATTGTTTTGTTTTCATAAACTTAATTAATCCTACTACTCTTAATTTCTTTATATTTACATAAAACGACATTGAGTATAATTCACGCCCCATTATACTTATTTCCTCTTAGGATCTATTTATACCTTATTTAGTAAATTATGTTTCTTGCTTAATTATATTTACGTTGATAAAACTTATTTTCACCTAAAATTAAAATATGTTAAAACCGCGTAAATCATAGATTTTTAATTAGATTAAACAAACTCTTTACATTATATTTTATAGAGGTTTCTATAAAGTTTCTTAAATTAGACGGTACATTAGATGGAAGGTCTATATTCCAAGATCTTAGAACAATCTTGGCTTCGTCGATACGTTTCAATGCACTACCTACATCATTTCCGTTATAAAGGTCTATTGCCTCATCTAAGTATCTACTAACGGGGGACTCCCTGCCCGTAAGCATATAATATGTGGTCATTCCTAGACTGAAAATATCAAATTCTACCTTAGCGCCTAAGCCTAATATAGCATACTCTAACTGCTCAGGAGAACAGTATGCAGGTGTAGCTTGAAAGAACTTTTCTCCTATTCTCACAGCAGAACCTAAATCACCTAGTTTAATTAAGACTTTTCCAGAACTCAACACTTTTGCTATATCATCTAAAGTTCCGCCAACTTTTTCTGACAAGAATATGTTCTGAGGTTTCACATCTAAGTGAACGTATCCGTTAGAGTGTATATAGTCTAATGCTATTGCTGTATGCTTTACGATAAACCTAACGATCTCGTACCACTCTTTGGAGCTAGAAAAATAAATTTGAAAAAGGTCTTTAGCAGTCCCTCCGTCCATAAACTCCATAACAATAGCAGGAGGGTATTTCAAATAAGTCTCAGTATCGCCCCTTAGAACCGAGCCTATTTGGTTAACATCTGCAAAGATCCCTGAGATCTTAACGAGGTAGGGACTGTTATTACTTAACTTAACTAGGTTGTTGGACTCTTTGAACAAGTCCGTAAACTCCCTAATCGCTACGGTTTGAGACCTCGAAAAATTCGGCTTAAGTATTTTTACGGCATAATACTTTCCGTCCTTTTCAGCCTTTACGACGTAACTACTACCGCCTTCGCTAACCGTGTCTACTACACTATAACCGTAAAGCATGGAGCCTACCCACGCCTTAGGATCCCAATTTTTAATGTCTAATGACCTCTTATCTATTTTCGGTTCGAACTCTAAACCTACAACAGAGCCTCTGATAGCTGTACCGGTTTTTTGTTTAGGCTCAAAAACCACGTCACCGTAGGCTATACGGTCCACTTCCCATTTAATAAATGTATGGTCAAAGACCGGGACCGTAATCCTCTCCCTTCCGGTATACTTATGGCCGTTTACTAAGATAAAGAAGTTTAACTCCTTAGGTAAGTTTACCGGAACAAAGACGACCACACATTCTTCATATTTATTCAAAGTACTCGCATCTGTAACTTTTTTGAATACGATTTCGACAGAGTCTCCAGCCCTTACAAAACCCTTGTAATTTAACGGAATATAATACTCGTTACCGTCTTTTACGGGGCATGTGACCCAAGAGCCTCCCTCACTGATTATGTTTATCTCCGAATCGGATGTAGGAATTACACTACCGTTGAGATCTACAAACCAAGATAGACCTTTAGGCAAGCCATTAGCTTTAAACGTTACAACTGTGAAGTCCTTACCTCTATATGCCCTCAAATTCATAACGGTTACATAAGTCAATGGTAAAGAAGTCACAAGACCTATAATGTAAAACGGAACCGTATAGGGAGGAATAACAGCGTATAAAGTTGATATTGCTATTAGGATAATCTCAATTATCCCAGCTATAAGAGAACCGGAATAATACTCATAAAAAGCGTAAACTACTACCAAAATAGAGAACACAAGTAAAGGACTGGGGAAACTGACAAAGCTTGAAATTGCTGATGCCAAGAACGTGTATTTCGAGAATTTTCTTTTGTAGGCAGATCTAAGACTGAGTACTACTGCTATTATTCCGGGGACCACGTAAATATCCTTGAATATCAAGCCATAAGACACTAGGATTGGTAACGAAATAAGACTAGAAATAAAAAGTTTCACATTCCCAGGTTTTTCCATAAATTGTACTATTGTTCAAATCTAAAAACTCTTTTTACAAACTCTACTCTTTCTCTCCAGTCAACAATAGGTTTAGGATAAGCTGGTATATTATACTCATATACCTTATGTATAACCGAAGGGGGGTAATCCCTTAATTCCTCTATCCACTCTTTTATAAACTTTGCTTCGGGATCAAACTTTTCTTGTTGTTTCCATGGGTCAAAAACCCTGAAAATATAATCCGTTCCGGTAGACGCTACCCATTGCCAATTCCCGTTGTTAATCGCTGGGTCATAATCGATGAGTTTAGTTGCGAAATACTTCTCCCCCCACCGCCAATCCACAAATAATACCTTCGTCAAGAAGAATGCAACTATCATTCTAAGTCTACCGTTGATAAAGCCAGAATTATTTAAAGCCCTCATAGCAGCATCGACTATTGGATAACCGGTTCTACCTTGTTTCCAAGCTTCAAAATACTCTTCATTATTCTCCCAATTTATCGAATCAAATTCCCTTCTGTAACAGTGTCCGAAAATATAAGGGTTATAATAAGCTAAGAGCGTGTAAAAATCCCTCCAATATAGCTCCCTTATAAACGCAGGATCATCCCTCTTCTTGTAATAAGTTTCCCTAATAGACAAAGTTCCGAACTTCAAATGGGGGGACAACATAGTGTAGTTCTTCTCCGCAGGATAATCCCTCCTTTTAAAATCCACCTTTCTCTCAAGTAACTTTAACCCTTCAGATCTACCTCCTTTAAGTAGTGGAGACTCAACTTTTATGAAAGATTTCAAAAAGTCCACATCCATGCTGTCTTCCATAACGGTAAAATTTACTCCATCCCTAACATCTCTAGGCTCTCTAACCTTATACTGTAATGCCTTTTTATAAAATGCTGAAAAACTCCTAGTTGGCTTTAATTCTTTAGGAGATAATAACACATCGGTAAATGAGAGAAACTTTATCCCTTTAGACAAAGCGTTTTCTCTCATTTTTTCGTCTCTTTGTATAGCAAAAGGTGTGTAATCCTCATTCACGTAGATTGCGTTTACGTCTAACTTCTTTATAACCTCTTCAGCATTACCAAAGAACACGTTTAATTTTGCATCCCATTTAGTCCTCAACTCTGTGTCAAGCTCTATCAAGGAGTTTATCATAAAAGATGACGCAAACTCCGATTTGTAATTGTTGTGTAACATTTGCCTAGGATCAACTATGAACAAAGGAATTATCTCATCGCAATCATAAGAAGCTTCAACCAACCCTGTATTATCATATATTCTTAAATCACGCCTGAATACGAACGCACATTTCACGTTACTCCTATCTCGTTCTCAATTTAAATGAGTTTGTCCTAAAACATCATATATCAGTCCGGTGGTCCTATAATCACCGCTCAGTATCCCAGCGTCTAACTAATTTTACTTATAGACAAGTTAAAATTTAGCTACCGCTTTTTATAAAAGATTTATGGAAAATACTTATATTGTGTAAACCGCTTATGTAATAAGACTACAGAGATGGAGATACTAGAAGTCATAAAGAATGACATGATTAGGGAACTCATTTCGAAATTTAATGTCACTCATGAACTATCTGTGACTATTTCACTGGTAATTGATTGGGGGAAATTCATAAACTTCATTATTCCAAAAGACGTAAAGAACGTAATTATAATTGTTCCGGAAGATTTTGATTGTAACATAAGGAGTCAAATTAAGAGTGTTAGGAGAGAACTTTCTGTAATAGTAATGAAATTGCCGGAAATTAAAGGTAAATTATACGTGCTATATTAATTTTACTATAATAAGTTAAATATTGTTAGTGTAGAATATTATCGTAAAAATTAAATACTAATATCCTAGTTAATATTATTGTAGATGCAGATTAGTAAGTGCCTAATAAAGAGAGACATTCAAGACCTAGAAATCTTTACAGTATTAAATCTAGACGATAAAGGTAGGAATAATAAATTAAAATCTCTCATAGAAAATGGACGAACCATAAACGGAGATTTACTAAGATTAAGCGATTATATAAGGATTGAAGAGGAGTTACTCTCAGAAGTAGTTAATTTAATTAAGAAGAAATATAACATCATAGGGCTTAAGTCTTCAATATCTCTTGTGTTCTTACTCTTCGGTATTGGTCTTGAAAAAAGAGATAAGTATATGAAAGAGGTAGGTGAAGAGTGGGAAAAAGTGAAAAACACAATAGGGCTATTCCCTTATGAGAAATATTTTGATTATGAATATAATGCTTACGAGTATAATATCAATACCCTTAAAAAATTAGAAGGGAACTCTGAGATATTAGAGCTACCTAAGAACGACTTCGTCCACTTACAGACATGGATAACTGCGATATTACTATCAGAATTTAAAGAAAGAGGAATAAAATTCAAGACTGTAAAGGAAGGAACAGAACTAACGGGAATAAAAGTAGAAAGCAGATATAAAGACGTTGAAGATGTATTAGAACGTCTTGAAAAGACTTACGGGAAAATAATAAAGCTTTATACAGGATGGTTTATATTCAACGAATGATACTGAAAAGAACTTTTCCTTTTCCTTATTATTTGAACCTACAAGAAATTTACAGTGTCAAGTGGTAAAATGGGTTTAAAAAGATATATTCAAAATAAGCCATATGGAATGCGAAAAAGAAGCGTTAACAGTACTTGACATTCTCTTTAATAGTAACTTGATCAAAGGGAAGGTTGTATTTGAGGATGATATAAGACATTTAATAAAACACGAGAAATTTATTTGTAAAGAGGAAGAAATAGTAAAAACCTTAAAAATATATCTTAGACCTTTAGGAATAATTATCATAAAAGGTAGCTTTGATAATTATAGAAAAATATTGAAAAACTTTGATGACGGAAGCAAGTTAATTGAGGGAGTATACGGAGTCGAATACGACTTGATAGATGAAAATGAATTGCTATATTTACGCATTATACTTTATAACGATTCAGTAATATTACTGAGAGAAAAAGAAGAGAAAAAGTACAAGATTGCTAAAGTAACTGCAATAAGAGCAATAAAAGACATTTCTGAAAGGACTAGGACAAAAGAAGATTTCACTAACATATTCGTAAATTTCTTAGAAAATAATAATGACGATAAAACTATAGAGTGGCTTAAAGACTTCCTTATTCATAAATCCTCTTCCTAAGATAGATCTTTTCGTAAAGATTTACGACCTTATCTATTAACTCCTCGCTTATATCTACGTCTTTAACTACCGGCAATCTAATCACTACTTTCGTCTTATAAAAGAATAAATAACCTACGAAACCGTCAACTTTATTATCAAGAGACCTGAACAACCAAACCTTAAATCTGTAAACCTTTCTTCTTACATCCTCAGCCACCTTGACTATATAGAAGTCATTAACAACAGAGTTATTATCTAGGAAATACTCTTCTAGTAATAACTCTACAAATTTGTTATCTATTAGCCTGAGATCTGATAGCATATAATGCACGATGTTTAATAAAGCGTTAGAGTTAATCAAAAGTAATTAATTACTATTAATACAGTGATATAATTTTGATAGATGTTAGTTTACTTTATATTATTGATCTTTCTATCACAAAACTAATGACTAAGAAAAGGAGCACAGCTGAGATAATATATAGTATCCTAAACGCGTGCAGAGAGAGGACTAACAAGACAAAAATTATGTACGCTTCGGCATTGAATTTTGCAGAGCTAAAAAAATATCTTGAAATACTTGTGAGAAACGGATATTTGAAGGAAGAGCAAGAGGGCAAAAGCTCGTATTACAGTGTAACAGAGGAAGGAAATAAACTTCTACAAATTCTTGAAAAATATGTAAATGTTATTCATGAAAAAGAAGAGCTAGAGACCAAACTACAAGACGTTCTATCAAAGTTTAAAGAATAAAGCCTATAAATTAATTTACGAAAAACTTGTAACGCTCCCTTAAACTATGTTAAAATGTACACAAATGTATATTTTTAAATATATAGTGTTTTTTAGTTTCTGAATGCAAAATAATCATTTGTGGAACAAATGGCAAGTAAGATAAAATTCCCCGATGGAAGAGAAGTAGACATTCATGAAGTAATTTCGTTCATGTACGGACTCGGAATAGGAGAAGTAGAAGTATTGCACATATTGTTAAGCAGAGGACAAGAGTATTCGGCAGACGAACTAGCGGAAGTACTAAAAGTAAGCAAAGCCTCGGTTAACAAGGCACTTAACACCTTGCTAAGTAAAGGACTAATCGAGAGAGAGAAGATAATAACTGATGGTAAGAAGGGAAGACCAGTTTATATGTATAGGGCTAACAAAGAATTAGTAAGCAAAAAACTCAGTGAAGATGTATATAAACTCATACTGAACACTAGAGATACTTTAAAGAAAACTTTAGTTGAGAAAAAGAAAGTTATTTTAGAAACTGCTTAAACATTTTTACCTTACGTCTGCGGGTAAGAGGTGGAGATTTTTACTCTATTCTCGTTGTCATATACGTATATTTCATTAGGATTCTCGTCTTGCGTCCTTTTATGAGAACCGTCACAGAAAGGCTTATTCTTAGACAAACCGCACGCACATATGTAAAAAACCTCTCCATTACTAGCCTTTACTTGATAAGGAAAGTTTTTGTCATGCCTTACTAACCTAGCCATTGCAAGTTATAATAGATAAGGAAAAATATTTATACAGTGAGTGATATACAAATAACTGACTTTCGAAATGAAAGTAAGTGAAAAAAGTAAATTATGTCCCGTAATAGAGTCAATTAAAATTTTCGGAAACGAGAGAAAAATGATAGTAATTTATTACCTATTCGACGGAGGTAAGGGATTTAACGAACTGGAAAAACTAACTGGACTAAATTCAAAGACACTTTCAACTACCCTAAAGGAATTAGAAGAATCGGGTTTAATAAAGAGAACCATAGTCAGTGATAGACCCTTTCGGGTTAAGTACGAACTAACTGAAAAAGGTAGAGAATTGAGGAGCATTTATGAGGAACTTAGAAGATGGGGAAGCAAATATGCCTTAAATGGGTGACACTAGAATAACGTTATCTCCCCTTATTATTATAGTTCCGACCTTTCTAGTACTTCCATCACTCATAACCTCTTCGGAGTTTTCTAACACCAAATTCATATGCATATCGTAACTTTTCAATGTGCCCCTCACTACTTTATCACCTTTTAATTTCACAAGAACTGTTGAACCCAAAGATTCGGCTAGCACCTTATGAGCAGTTTCCGCCAATATAACACCCAAGTTAATCACCATCGATTAGGTATTTAACTTTATCTTCACAAAGCCAAACGTCTACAATTATTAAACATAGAAAAAGGCCTACACTCGTTAGCTCAATAATAAAGCTCGGCAAAAATAATAAGAGGACCGGGAAAGAATTGTAACCATCATAAAATGGAAGAAAAACTTTACGCTAAGGCTATAAGCCTTATACTTAAGAATAAGATTTCTCCCGAAAGGGCTTTTGATATAGCTTATAAATCGCTCGGTGTAAGGGGAGAGAGAACAAGTTTATACAGAAAATTTCTGGAAGTTCTTAAAAAATATTACTACTTTTCCTACTTATTTCCTGGGAGAGACGTCTATGAAATAGTGAGAATATTACTCAATGACGATAAAAACATAACCTTTAAACTGCCTGAATGGGCGGAACTAAGATTGAAACTTGTAACCGGTGTAACGTCGAGTAACGAACTACTCGTTAAAGACACTTGGATTAGAATAAACACACTTAAAACAGATATCAAAAGCACAATAGAAGAACTTAAAAGAAAAGGCGTAACTGTCGAAAAAGATACCTTTGATTTCCTATATAAAATTATCAAAACGTACAAGAGGATCTCAGATCTCAAAGAGTTTAAAGAAGGGAAAATCGTCATACAAGATAAAGCCAGCGTTTACCCAGTGATAGTACTAGACCCTAAGCCCGGTGAGAGAATCCTTGAAGTAGGTAGTGCCCCCGGGATGAAGACTTCGCTTATCCAGCAACTAACTAACAACAAGTCCTATGTAATTGCCGTTGACATTTCACAGAAGAGGATCAACACACAAAAACAACTAATGAGAAGACTAGGAGTAGAGAACGTTGAGTTAATTATTGCTGACGGCGCTAATTTACCGGTGAAAAAAGCTGATAAAATCTTGATCGACGCACCATGTACTAACAGCGGAACCATTGCCTCCGACCCTTCAGTATTTCTGAGGCTAAATAAGAGCGATATGTTAAGGCTCTCAAGATTACAAGCAATAATCTTAGAGGAGGCTAGAAGGTTGAGAAAACCCACTGTGTTCTCCACTTGTTCTTTATTCCCTGAAGAAGGCGAAAGACATGCAGAGAGATACGAAAAATATCTAGTTCCGCTAAAATTAGATGAAAGTAACTACGGTTACAAAAAGAGTAGAGTGTGGATGAGGGTAGTTAGATTTTATCCTAACGTACACCATACGGAAGGATTTTTTATATCGAAGTTCGACTTTAGCTTATGAAACAATGTCCGAGATGTGGGCATATTAACAAGGATATAGCAAACTATTGCGCGAGGTGTGGGTATCCGTTATACATTCAGCCCACTTTTCCGAGTCTTTACCAACCGACTTATTACTTCTCTCAGCCTCTACCAACATACTACTATCCTCAAAGCCTTCCTACTTCAAGGGCACAAAAACCGGCTTTCCCGACTTACGCTTTAATTTTGGGGATAGCTGCAGTCCTTACGGCTGTTTTATTAGCTACAATCCGCTAGCTTTTGAAAGTACTTGTAGAAAGTTATAAGAAAATAAAATGCAGGCAAAGCCGGGATCCAAAACAAGTAGGGTAATAGACCGTAAGGCTTGTCTACTATTTCCCCAGCTTCAAAGCTCGCAGCTACGAAAAGTTCTACCGCTACCATTAAGTACATGTAGAATAACCTAACCAGAGCCTTTCTTAAACCTTTATCAGCCGCGTCAAATAGAAAATAGACACCACTAGCTGAGGCTACTGCATATGCCGGCAATTCTAACCAAGAGTGCGGTAAAGTTAGGAGATAAAGAGATATAGTTAACCCTGGAGTACCTATAATAGAACCGCTAATCGCAACAACCAATCCCGTCTCAATTATACTAAATACCATCATCGCGACTCCCATTAACGGTATAAAATCCAGTGTAGCTACTGCTAAGTTATGGATAAAGATGGTAAAGAGAACGATAAAATAGGGCTTATAAACCAACCCGTTATAAATTACAGTAAGTCCTCCAAACTCAGAGGCAAGGGCAGGGTTATAAAATGAAGAAAACAAGAGGAAGAGTCCTACCTCGCCGACAAAGGTTATGATGAAAAGGAATAGTGGACGTACTATTTTCATAGTTTGACTAATTCGTTACCGTCTAAAAAACTTTTTTCGTAAAGGTTAAAATTATTATTATTACTTGTTACAATTATTATATTCTTAGCTTTAGTAATTTATATTATTATTATAGTAATTAAGTTCTTATGAATAAACTTTTTAGTGAGAGAGACTGTATAATCGTATGGGAATCTTTAAAAAAGAAAAGGTATATACTACACAAAAAGACGTGGGACAAATTATAAATCAGTTCGTAACATATCTGCAACAAAAAGGCTTTAAAACACAGTATAGGGAGGAAAACGGTAAGGCAATAGTCCAGGCTCAAAAGGGAGGAATTCTTAGGGATTTAATAGCTGCAGATAGAGCTTTAACATTTACCTTCGAGAAGATAGGAAATCAATTAAAAGTGACAGCAGGCATAGGAAAATGGATACAAAACTTAGCTGTTACAGCTGTAGAGACTATAATACTCTCACCCTTATTCCTTGCCATAGACGTTCCAGAAATGTTATGGACAGAACATGTAGAATCTGAAATTATGAAAGGACTTGAACAAATTGTATCATCCTAAACCAACTCTTTTTCCATGTAAGGATAAGAGTTATGATACCCCTTCTTCCTATAATACTCTCTAGCACCTATACCAGAAAGGACTAAGATCCTTTTTGCGTCAAATTCTTCGGAAGAGACTCTTTCAGCCTCAGCTAAGAGCTTTGAACCGTACCCCTTGTGTTGAAAACTTAGGTCATCCCACAAACCCACCGGAGTCTCAAGACCGTAGATATGGAGTTCTCTCACTATAGTAACCTTTTCGACATCGGAGGGCTTCCTCAACCTTAAATATCCGACTAGCGTACCGTCATCATATTCAAAGGAGAGGAAGACCTCCGTCCCCCTGCTCGCTTCGTAAACATATTTCTTTAACTTAGGCTCTCCTTGAGGTAATTTACCCGTGTGTAACCATTTAATCCCCACTTCCCTGAACCTTATCTCATTTATCTTAATACCTTTCTCCAACGACCTCTCCTCCACTAACTCCCTCAAATTACCCTTCTTATTACCGTCTAAGATTATCGGAGCAGGGATGTCCCTCTGTACTCTCATTACCCTAACCCACGGGGGAATATATCGATACATTTCGGAAATCAGTTCCACTAGCGTATCAGTGTCGTAAGGCTTGTAGAGCCCCCTCTTCCACAGCTCAGCTAAAGGTGCTGTCTCGACCACTAAAGTAGGGTAAATCTTCAGCATATCTGGCATGAAGTCCGGATCTGAAAAAAGCCTCTTGAACCCCTCAAGATCCTTATCGGGGTCAGAACCAGGTAGACCTAGCATCACATGATAGACTATCTTGAAACCTTTATCCTTTAGAATCCTTGTAGACTCTATTGAGTCTTTTACAGTGTGACCCCTATTACTCTTCATCAAAAGTTCATCATAGACAGTTTGAACTCCCAGTTCCACTTTAGTAACTCCCAACCTTAGCATCTGCTTAGCCTCTCTCTCCTTTCCCCAATCCGGTTTCGTCTCAACGGTCATCCCGACACATCTGACCGTAGCAGTCTCATTCCTTACCTGAGCATCTTCCAAATACACAAACCCAGGCTTTGTGGGGTTCGGATATCTGTTCATTCCCTCTAACGCTTGGGTCACAAACCACTCTTGGTAATCTAAAGGAGTAGCTAAAAAAGTCCCTCCCATTATTATAAGTTCTACTTTACTCGGGGTATGACCGTTTAACTCATACTGCCTTAAACGTGATTGAACTTGGTAAAACGGGTCATAGTTGTTCTCAATAGCTCTCATCAAAGTCGGTTCCTTACCGTAGTAGCTTTGAGGCGTGTTATACTCAACGCCCCCGGGACAGAAAATACACTTACCGTGAGGGCATCTGTGCGGAGCTGTCATAATCGATACGATAGTAACGCCAGATAACATCCTGACGGGCTTCCTCAATAACATTACGATATTTGATCTCGCGTGAGTATTTAAAATAGTCAGATATTCTCTCCTACTATATAACGAAATATGTCTAAAAGTAAATAATCAAAATTTTTAACTGTAAGTATATACTAAATCTACTCATGAAGCTGACTTGGAGATCAGTACTCATCTCCGGAATGGGGGTATTTTCAGACGGTTATAACTTATACTCATTATCATTAATGATCTACACAATCTCTGCATTTATACCAATGAATAAGTTATCAGAGGGCTTACTGGTCGCGGGATCTTATCTCGGTGCGGCGTTCTCCGCGTTATTGTTCGGTTTAATTTCCGATTTAGAAGGAAGAAAGAGAATGTACGGAATAGACGTCACTCTAATGGCAATAGGAGCCGCACTACAAGCCTTCTTACAAAATTATAATGAACTCTTCTTATCGAGGCTATTACTCGGTATGGGGGTCGGTGCAGACTACGTACTATCACCGATAATTGTTGCTGAAAACGCCGATAAGGATAAGAGAGGAAAGGCAATGGTAATAACTTTCGCCGTAATGTGGGGTCTGGGAGCAGTACTGGCAGCGTTCGTAGACCAAGTCACCTTACCATTACCATCCTCAATAGCATGGAGGATAGTATTAGGCTTCGGAGCAATCCCTGCACTTTCCGTCATATTCGCCAGAAGAAAGCTGAGCGAAACTTTACTTTTCCTTTCAAGAGTGAAACCGATAGAGAAGGAAATCAAGAACTTAGAGAAAGAAGGGGTGAGCCTACGTGTTAACGTTGATACTGAGAGCTTCAAACAGAGGTTTGCGTCCTCTCTTTTCCTAATAATAGTATCTGCAATATTGTGGTTACTTTACGACGTTTACTCCTCCACCTTTGCAATTTACGGTCCTATAACCATTGCCTATAACTTGGGAATAACACCTATAATGTTCACTTACATCGCCCAGTTCTTTGCGGGAATTCCGGGTCAATTACTCTGCATACTCTTGATAGACAAGATAGGGAGAAAACCGCTTATAATTATAGGCTACACCGGAGTTTCAACATGGTTAATCCTTTATTCACTACTGCTTTTAGACCCCTCTATTTTCGGCTTGCCTAAGGCTAACCAACTCACCGGAGAAGGAGCGGTTTTAGGTCTGACTTTCTACATGCTAAACTATCTATTCTCCGCAATGGGGCCTGCGTCAATAATAGGCTCAGGTATGGTCACTCCAGAGCTGGTCCACACTAAAGTTAGGGGGACTTCACAAGCTATTAGTGTAGCTGTCGATAGGACAGCTTCGGCCACTGTAATTTCGCTCTTCCCTTCACTAGTTTCGATTATAGGATTAGGTGGAATGGTAGGAATTTACGGTTTAGTAGCGTTGTTATCAGCACTGATAACACTATTTCTAGTACCAGAAACGAAGGGACAAGAACTGGATAAAATCGGAAATTTGGTTTCCAGGGCTTAGAATCCTAGAGATAATGACTAAACCTCTCACCCTTAACTATATAACTGAATAGCATAATTCTTGCTTCAGATCGTTATTCCTAGCTAATACCAAATCGGGAAAATAAGAAAGCATGTTCTCCTGCTAATATCTTCATTCTCGAAATAGTCAAAAAACCCTTTTCCAAGCGTAAAATTTTTCCTAACAATAGTTTAATACTGTAAACATTGACCAGAATTTATGGAAAAAGCTACACTGGGCGGAGGGTGTTTTTGGTGCACAGAAGCGGTTTTTTCAAGGGTAAAAGGAGTAATAGACGTTAAGCCTGGGTACGCCGGAGGTTGGATGCATAATCCCACTTACGATGACGTTTGTACAGGCTTAACAGGACATGCGGAAGTAGTCCAAATAACTTTCGACCCCTCTGTCATAAGCTATAGAGAACTCTTAGAGATCTTTTTTGAGATCCATGACCCTACAACTCCTAACAGACAGGGGAATGATGTAGGTCCTCAGTACCGATCTATTATACTTTACCACAACGAGGAGCAACGTAAGATAGCAGAAGAAGTTATTGAAGAAGTAGAGAAAAAACTCGGTAAAAAAGTAGTAACAGAATTAAAGCCGTTTGACGACTTTTATGAGGCTGAAGAATACCATCATAAATACTTCGAAAAACACCCTAATCAACCATACTGTAGGTTAGTTATAAGCCCAAAAGTGAAGAAGTTTATGACTCACTTTCCAGATAAAGTATCGCTAACCGCAAAGCCCTAAATTAAAAGAGTAACCAATTAGACGTTTTTTTAATTTAAGTAACAAGCTAAATTTCATTGGCGATAATTTTTAATCTCAGATAATAGAAACAGTGAATTTAAGTGTAAACATTCTGAAAAATGAATTTAATTTTGTGGTATAATTATAAATGTTACATATGTTTATCTTTTATGTATATATGCGGGATTTGAAGTTAGTTGGATAGAATTATTATGAAAAACATAGTTTTAGTCCCTTAACCCCGGTTTGTCCTGCTAACCTAGTCTTGCTTACCTTGCTTGCCCTCCTTACCTACTAACTAACCTCCCTTACCTCCCTAACCTAACTTACCTCCTCCCTAATTCATTAAAGTCTTCTAGTATAAGGGCTTCGCCCCTTAACCCCTTTCTTTGTAAAGTAAAAGAAAATAATGAAACAAAGGAACTGTTATAATATTCATATTGTGATAATAAAAGGGTGAAGATAAAAAACAAAAAAGTTTTTAAAAATGTTTTAACAGAAGTAGAAATCGGGGATGAGGGGATGATGAACACGACACGAGTTGACCTATGATAGGACGCCGTGGGTCTGACCTGACCCCCTCATCCCTAATTCATTACTTATCTTTTCAACTATTAAGCTTTTCTTCTCATCCAATTTTGAAAAATTGAGCAAAGAATGAGGTTGGATCCTAACGTTAAATCTACAACGTGAGAATAATTGTATAAACTCCCCAGTTTACTGAGAAAAAAATCAATCTGTATGTATAACTACTACTAAGAGATCTAAGAATGAAAAACAGAAGAGTGAAAGTTTAAGGCCCAAGGTTCTTTTGATGTGTAAAAAACCCTTCTTTCTCTTCATATTTTTCTAAAAATAAAAGTAAAAATTCAATTAGCTATAATTTAGCGTAAAATTAGCCGTTGACAACAGTTTCAGATAAACCGTGAATTTTACGCCATTTGATATTATTTAACATTCCTAGCTCTTCTCATGAGAGTTTATAAATTTTGTAGTTACGTACTATCATGTAAAAGAGAGCCCTACAGTGAACTCGATGAGCAATGTGAGGGGGAGGATGGGTTTGATGAGGCTCCCCATATCCTTGAAGGGAGTGGTTTAACTCCCGTAGACGGCATGGGGAGGGAAATAAGGGGAATGAGGACGAGAGGTTGGATACAAATTCATGAAGCCTCAATGAAAGTCCGACCCATAATAACACATATATGTAAGTTAGGTGAGTGGGATGATAGAAAAATACAAGATAAGAAAATTTTTCGATAACTATCATTCCATCTAGTTGGTGTAATTTTAGATGTGTGTACTTCTACGAGAATGACCATAATAAAATTAAAAATATAATAACTACATCAGGGATGACAAAAAGGATAAAATTATTTTTAGAAAATAATATTAAAACTGGCTTTTTCAGAAAAGTTCATATCAGATGATATGGAGGAGAGCCGTTACTAGATTTTAAAACTATTATAGATATTGTGGATTTCACTAATTCGATAGCGAAAATGTATAAAATAGATACAGTTGGTAGGATTATAACTAATGGTTACCTCTTATTAGATACAGTGAAATTCAAGGTCTTGTTAGAAAAAGGTGTAAAGATATTTCAGGTGACAATAGACGGTTATAAAGATGCTCATGATAAGCTTAGACCATTATTAAATGGTAAGCCTACGTTCGATAAAATATTTAAGAATCTTATTCAAACAAGAAATGTAACTGATAATTTCTTTATGTTTATTAAGATCAAACGTAATGCCAGATAATTTAGACTCAATTAAGAAATTCTTAGACTTAGCGTCGAATTACTTTAGCACAGATAAAAGATATTACTTCACTTTTTCCCCGTGACTAGATCTGGTGGAGACAACGATAAAAATCTAAAAGTCATAGAACCTAAAAAAAAGATATGGAAATAATTCAAGAATTATATATGTATGCTACGCAACTAGGCTTGAACATTCCAGATAAAGACACGTTACTTCAAATTGATAGTGTTCCAGCGATGGATGATTTATGTCAGGCGCTGTATCCGTTTTCTACAATTATAAGAAATGATGGTAAATTATTCAAATGTCCTCTAACTGTAATAATAGATAATGAATCAGTAGGCTACATGGAAGGAGATGGAAGCATAGTACTTGATGAAAGTAAAATCAACAGATGGGCTAAATATATCCTTTCACCGTTGAGTAGAGGCTGTCCTAAATTACACGAGTTAGGTGAAGTTGTTGGAGTCGAAGCCGAGTAAAATACTATCTAATACTAACGTCAGGCTTTACCTTTTACAGCACTTTCTACAGCCTGTAATAATCATCTCGGCAGTATTTCCAGCTTACCTTTTCTTACAGACTAAAAACCCGTTACTGGTAGGAGCTTTACTTAGCATTTCTTACGTTCTGGGGCATTTGAGCGGTATAGCAGGTTTCCTAACAGATTATATAGTAAACACTAGGAGGTATGATCTAATACTTTCACTGTTAAGCGGAACTTCTTTTTTACTATTTTATTTCCTTTACCGTTTTGAACTAGGTTTTATTTTCCTAGCTTATACTGTGATTGTCACTATACACTCTTTTAAGGGGACAAACCACGTAAAGGTATTAAGGAATTTGGTAAATTCTGCCTCAGAGTACAGAGTGGTGTGGATTACTGTAAACATTGTGAGAACCGCTTCGGCGATCGTATTCTTGTACCTAACCTTTTTCATAATCGGACTAAGATCACTACTTTTAGTCCTCGGCTTATTCATGTTGTTAATACATACTCCTTTAATTTTCAAGATTAAATACCCTAAAGGCACTGGTAGTGCTAAACTCCCCTTCTCCCTTTCAATTTCAGCGTTTAAAAAGGATCGGGCGGTGACGTTCTTCCCTATAGATACACTTTTCGCAAACTTTATAGGCGGTCTATTACCGACCTTTCTAGTGTTTTTTGCACAGTCCTATTTCGTCCTCAACTACATGATCTACTACTCGATGACAATAGCGTACAGTAGTGTTTCACTTCTAATTTTTACTAAAATTAAGGTAGAAAAATACAGAAATAATCTATATTATATCTTTATATTTTTCAGGGGTCTTATCCCCGCGATACTTTTGGTTTCTCTAGCTTTTGTCCAGCCTCAGTTTTCTTTAATCCTTATAGTTTTTTATTGGCTTTCCTTGACCCTTTACAGCTCATTTGCAAGTCCTATTTTCCAGATGAAGTTACCTAAAGAAATTATTGCGTCTTATAACGGCATACTCGCAACCCTAGGCAGTATTTTCGGTGCTTTGGGGAATATTTTGTTGTCTTACCTGGAGCTATTGGTAGGACAAAAGGACGTTGTAATGGTCGTCTCAGAACTCTTACTCGGTTATATTGTCCTCGCCTTGTGGGTGTTTAAGAATGTGCTTAAGCAATAAAACGTATAACCTCTCAGGCAATTTACTTCATGTTAGCTTTCTACTTCGAGTATGTCCATACCGTACCCACTAAGCATCGCTCACTAAACTTAGAAAACGTTCTAGTATCGTTCGTAGCATTTTATGATAGTCCGGAAACCACTTCTGTATTTCGTAGGATATAGTGCCTAAATTGGGATGGATCTAAAAAGTGCATGAGGACGAATGTAAAAGTTAATAATTTATAATGTGATGGTTTCATGTGCACGAGCTTCATATATCACTTTGTAAAAGGTCGTTAGAATACATTCAGGCTTCTGAGGACGCTTTCAACAAGGGTCTTTATAACGCTTCAGGTCTCATGTCACAGATATCCGCTGAGTTGGCAATTAAAGCGACTATTGCGTTTTTAGGTTATTCATTTCCTGAAACCCATGAGATAAGGAAACTCTTATCGACTCTTTCTTCGCTAGCTTTAAAGGACAAAATAGCTACTTTCGTTAGACAGAAGAGGAGCGAGTTGATTTTATTGGAAGACGCAAGACAAAGGGGACAATACTTCTCTTACGGTTTAGAAAAAGAGGACGCAGAAATTTGCTTAAATACGGCTAAAAAAATAATTGAGCTTGTAAAGGAGGTATGGGGAGACAAGTGGTGTTCGGGCTAGAGAGGATAAAGTACTTGGAAGAGAATTGGAGGAAGATAGCTTCACTAACTTTGAATACGGCACGTAAGTTCGCCGAAGTAAAGGAAGCTATAGTGTACGGATCTGTGATAAAAGGTAAGGCAATGGGGAGTAGTGACCTCGACATAGCGTTAGTCGTTAAGGGGTTAGACATCACTCGCGTAAGAGACTTGCTGGTTAAAATCCACTTATCTCTGCCTGAAGAGATTTCAGAGATTTTAGACTTAAACCTGATTGACGAGAAAGATGAGGAGGAGTTCCTTAAGTTCGCTGGTATATATGAGGTAATTAGGTAAGTAAAAAGTAATTATCTTTCTTCATCTTCTGGTAAGCTACACAGAATCTATTTATTTCCAATCTAGATCAGTCTCAACACTTACGCCATTGTTTCGCTTTCTTCTCTTTATCACACGGATGCAATTTTAAGAGTTCTTATCGGGGACTCCCTCAGCGAAATCACTGAGGCACAAATTACGCAATTAAATAATTCGAATACCGAGACAGACTAACAGTATTTTAGACACACTAATCATAAGATTAACGGCTTTATTCGCCGCTTTATGATCCCTTAGAAAGTGCAAAGGATAAAAGAAAAAAAAAGGAAGGTAAGTTACACAGCAATAAGGCGATCTAGATATTATAAGTTAACTTTGCTACATTTAATTAATGTTCTCAATAAATAACGCAAAATTACTCTGTGAAAGAGCGTTAAAATACTTGAGGATTGCAAAAGAGGCGTTTAATGAAGGATTGTACGACGTTTCCGCTACTAACTGCCAGATATCAGCCGAACTGCTTATAAAATCCACTTATCTTCTCTTAGGTTACTTGTTCCCACAAACACACAATATAAGGAAATTACTCTCAGTACTAGCACAACTGACCAGATAATAAAGAAATTGAAAAGTTAGTAAAAGAAAAGAGGAAAGACTCAATCTTGGTTAAGCAGGGCTGAAGGACAATATTCATTAGTTGATATTGACTCAGAATTTGCGTCCGACTGCTTAGATACGGTCGAAAATTATATTCTTCCACTCATAAAAGATATTTGGGGAGAAAAGTGGTGCTACAAGGGCTAGAGTACATAAAGTACTTAGAAAACAATTGGAGAACAATAGCACAGAGGGTTAAGGAGGTTGCAATAACGTTGGGAAAGGTTGATAAAGTAATAGTCTTCTGCTCGGTCGTCAAAGGTGGAGTCACGGGCAGCAGTGATTTAGATATTGCAGTAATCTACGACGAGAAGTTAAGCAGCAAGGAGAAAATAAGGAGGACTTTAGAAATACTCGATAAAGATGATGAAGAAGTAGAATTAGACATACACATACTTAGTAAGGAAGAAGAAGGATATTTTCTTAAATGGATCGAAGAGTACGTAGAAGTGTAATCATTACACAGTGAAACTATTTCGCAATTATTTTAGTTAGAAGCTACTGTGACTTGTTAATTATACGCACCAAGATCTGACACCTCTTCAATCTGGTTTCCAGAGAGCTCATCCGTTTACCCCCAACTTTGTAAATATCTAATCACCCGCATACATAAAAGTCCGGTGTAGAGTATGTTACTAGAAATTTTTATATATAACTAGATCAAGTAGTAAGTTGTGGAAAGGGTAAAGGTTACCAGAAACTATCAAGTTACAATCCCCGCCTCCATAAGAAACAGGCTAGGCATACATGAGGGAGATATTTTAGAATTTTACATAGAAGAGGATAGGATAATAATAAAGAAAGTCTTAACTGTAAGACCGAGAATCAAATTGGGGAGGAAGTTAACTATCGAGGAGATTGAAAGGGACATAGAAAGGGGTTTAAATGAAAGCAGTCATTGACACAAACATATTAATCTATGACCTAGTAGAAGATTCGGAGTTTCATAAAGAAGCCGAAGAATTATTAGACAGCCTTGAGGAATGGTTAATCCCCTCCTTAGTTATCCATGAGTTTACTTGGTTTCTGAGAGCTAACAACATCGACAACGTAGAGTACGTAAAAAGTTACGTGGCTAATGAAAGGGCTAAAATCCTGTGCGACAATGATAACATTATAAGTAGAGCTTTAGAAATATTAACCAAAGAAAGGTTAAGCTTATCCAGATATAACGACGTCGTAATTTTAGCCCACGCTATAGAAAATAAATTACCTTTAGCTACTAAGGACAAAGCCCTGAAGAGCCTCGCCAAAAGACACGGAGTAGAGGTGGTTTAACAGATTGACAAATTAAAAATGCCCTAAATTCTAGTGGTAGGAGATTCGTTCTATAAGGGATAAGTTAAGCTTTAACGTAGAGTTTAACTAGGTGTCTTCCTAGCGTCACTGTCTTGATCCACGCTCTGGAAGTACATAATAACTGACCTTGGATTTTTCCAAATAAATACTGTACTGGTTCAACTACATCATCCGAATGATATTAAAAAAGGATGAGTTAACGAAAGTGTTCACGCGGGAAAGTAGGGTTAAAGTGGAGTACTCTTTAACTCAATAAAAGTTAGTCTTCTAGCTAATCGTCAATTATTCTTCCTTCTCTATTAATAACTCAAACGATCTCTTCATAGAACTATTCTAATCCCTTACATCATCCAATTAGAAACTTCAGTTTATATTACAATACTTGAATTTTAGAAATTAGTCAACTGACATTTTTGCAAAAATCATTATTCATTATAATACTCTACAAGTAATTATGGTCTCAAGTGAGGCTAATGAGCTTATAACTAAGGCTAAGAGATACCTCGAGCTAGCAAAAATATCCTTGGAAAAGGGTTATTATTGTGAAGTCTGTTTTCTCTCGAGTTTAGCTTCGGTTCTTTACTTGAAAGGGGTTAAGTATAGCTTTGACAGGAAGTTTTCCTACCGTTCACGACTTGAGGATCATACTTAATCATATAAAGACTGTCACGAATGATGAGAGGATTGATCGTTTTGTCAGGGAGAATAGGAGTAAGTTAAAGTCTTTAAGTGACGAGTATCTGGTGTCAAGGTATAATATGAGTATAAGTTACGGGAGAGATGACGCAGAGGAATGCATTAACGTTGCTATTGAGGTGATCAATTTTGCAGAGGGACTTCTTCGTAAGGTTAGCTGAGGAAATTAGGCCCGGCTTTCGGAAAGGTGGGGTTTGGGCTTCATTGAATTTTCATAAATTTGTATTCAATTCTCAGCCCTTGGGCTTCACCAGAGTCACGGGGCATTGTCCCGTTCATACCCCTCCGCCCCTTTAGCGGGATAATCCCGACCCACCTACTCCCAGTGGAAGTAAAAAAGATGTGGGGGAACCCGCACATCTTGAGGTATATGTTTAGAGATGCGTTCAATTGCTTATCCAGAAAACGCATTATTAAACAACTCGGTTAAGGAGATTGAGAGAATAGCCCTTGAAGAAGCAGAAAAATAAGCCCGAGTAGCATTTATTGGAAAATCCTTGTAGTCTGAGGGAAGCTTGAAAAACTTTTTAAAAACATCCCTAGAACTATCTCGTTTAAATTAGGAAATAGCTTTTTATTATTATGGTAAATAGTAAATTGTTGACAGCTGATTATGATGAGCACTTTACTAAATAATATAAGTTTTAGGAACTCAGTTAGAGGTTATGTGAAAGTCAGTGATGGTAGTATGATTATTTTGCGTGCAGCAATTGTAGACGTTATACCTTTGCAAATATCTTCGCCTTTTGGTGTGGAATTTAATGTTAATTTTATCGTTGGAATATCTGTGCATCCTTCTGAAGGGGCCCTAAATGAGGTCAAGGATAAACCTATCCTAGAGCCAGGTAAACAAGTTAATGAAGGCTGGATAGAATTGGAAATAGACGATAAAGTCTCAGCTTATGAAGAAGTAATTTATAAAGATGCGAAAATTGGTGAATATTTAATTAGACTTGAGATAGAACCAATAATGGCGTCTAAAAATACTCAATTTAAGATGCGACAAGAACCTCTATATACGTTAAGATGGACCCCAAAGATAAGCTGGCACAAAATAGGTGAGAAAACATGACGGAGAATTTCACTATATACTCTAACTTGGAGCCAACACAAATCAGTATTTCCTCTAAGTATATTCCAGTAACCACTACTGCTGAGACCTATAGTAATTCTATCCGTAGTATTTTTAATATGATTGATAAGAAAGAAGCTCTTGAAATATTGAAAACTTATATTGATGAGGATTGCGTGAACAGTATCAGTAATTTTATAGATCTTAGGAGTTTAGCATCAATAGTCTTATGGCTGAGTAATACATTTCAAATTAATATTTCTAGCATTAGTATTACAGAAGACGTAGAATCCTCGCAACCATTATTCATAGAAATTCGCATAAACAATTGTGATTGGGAAAAATGGAAGTACCTAGCAAAGTATACTAAAGATACTCTAAATAGAGAAGGTCTAGGTGACATTGCAGGTAAAGTGGTATTAGTATGCAACCAAGCAATGCAAATAAGTTAAACCCCCATAAACTGTTAAATTATTTTGAGAGTCTTTTGAGCAATAGTTTAGATGAGGTATTTATAAGGAGAATAATTAACGCAGTGTATTTCTCTTTATTTAACTATTGGTCTATAAAAAATATTTGTAAAGGGAATAAGGGTAAGGGTAACAACAATGATAGTTTTCCTCACACTCAATTTATTCAAGACTTAGCCAGTAGCGGACTCGATCCGCAAATATACCTCTTATATGTTTATCGTGTAGCAGTAGACCATTATACTTTAAACCCGACCGAAGTAACATTGACTAGCCATCCCTATAAAGGTCGCACTCAGAATGTTAAAATAGATGTAAACATACTAAGAAAAATTTTAGAATCAGCAAAAGATGTACTTAGCTTTCTTGATAATTATTAGTTACAAAAGTTTCTATAATCTTTTCATGACGAAAGCTAATGAGAAGGGAATAAATTATATATATTTAAAAACTTTAGTATAGTTATTTTGAACGCTTCTAAACGTTGTTTTTATTTAATTATATTATTATGAGATTATCCAAAAATTTTCCTTTAATAATATTTCAAATGATAACTCCGCTTATGAGTAAGTGACGTTTCCCTCTACTAGCCCCAATGAATGACTATGTATGATCCCTTAAGAGGGCTACTAAGGCTGTTAACAGGAGTTTAGAGATGATTAAATATTCCATAGCCTTAGTCTTTTGGGAGAGAAGGTTAGTTCCAGGTTAATTGTTTAGGTCAAGTATGAGTTAGAGGTTTGGGCTTCATAGGATTTCATAATATTTAATATCAATCCTCAGCCCTTGGCTTCACCAGAGTCACTTCCGTTATCCCTCCGCCCCTTTAGCGGGATAACCCCAACCCACATCCGCGGAATATCACGGATGCGGAGAAACCCGCATATCCTGAGGTTTATGTTCAGAGATGCGTTTAGTTGCCTATCCAGAAATGTTGAATATAATTATAAATGCTATTAGAGAGAGAACTCACTTTATTACTTAAAGAGTTATCTCATAAATAATTTCTTGTCTTACATCCGAATGATATTCAAAAAGGAAGGAGTTTACAAAGTTTGTTCACGCGGTAAAAGAAGGGTTGAAAGGTCATATATTTCCTTATTCTATTATTTGGTATCCTCTTATCCTGTGCTCTAACACGCAATTCAGCGAGGCATAGTATAACTCGTCCTCATTCAACGATTCCTCTCCGAGCTCACTAATCGAATCAGCGACACACTCATCAACGTAACTCAACAACTCGTACTGACGAGAGGAGTTCAAATAATTTCTAATCCTCTCCACAACATTCTTAGCCACCTCAGCGTACTTTTTAGCCTCATCATAAGTCTTCTGCCAATCCTCATACCACTCAACCAAACTAATAATTGCAACAGCAATACCAGCTGAAAGACCTAATGCAGTGATAATCTCACTCTCAGCTCTATTAGCACTAGATGTGTAACTCTTACTTAGAGATAACAAATCACCGACACCGAGCAAGTTCGCATACTCCTCTATCGATTGATCAGTGTACTCACCGTTAACAGTACTTGGACCAGGCACAAAAAACAGAGGAGCTAAGGGGAAATTATTGTTACTAAGCTTCTCAAACAAATTCTCGTTTATTGAGTACACGAAACCCACAAGTCCTACACTCTTACATCCACTAGGACAAGAATAAGCAGAGAACATCGGAGCACCAACAAGCATCTCCTTATAAGAAGAATCAGTTGCCAAGTCATTACATAGTTCCTGAGAACCAATTAAGATAAATTCGCACAAGTCTTTATCCAGGCTTGCAGGGAATACTGTGAAAAGTATCCTAGCTATATCATAAATATTTGGAGGAACTGCGGTAATACTAGGCGGTATAGGAGTAAGTATAGCAAAGTAAGGATAAGGTGGAGTTAGCGAAACACTTCTCATTATCGTTAATAAAGGGTCAGCAGTTAACTTTCCACCAGATTTATACACAAATAAACCTGGTATTTTTGTATAAAGACTACTGAGTGTTGTAAATGCTGGTGTGTAGTTGGTTATTATTGCTCCTCTTCCTTGGCTTTCTATCCAGTTTAGTAGTGGTCCTACTATTATTGCTTGGCAATCTTCGGGTGGTTTTGGGTTAACCCATTGTGTGGAGAGTCTTGTTGTTTTAACTTGTAGGACTATGATGTTTGAGTTTGCTTCTCTAATCTTTTGCCATATTGGTGAGTCCTCTTTTCCTTGGGGGTTTAGTGTGAATTCTGTTGATCCTTGGTATGCGTGGAATGATCTACCTCCAGCCCAGTAGTTTGACTTACCGCCAACGTAATAGTAGTTTCCCTCTTTTGTGCGTATGATTACACCGTGCCTGATAATTTGGAAGATGTTGGTTGCGTTTGATAGGATTCTGTTTGTTGCCGCTAATGCTGGATAGATCTCGTATTGTTGTACTCCTTCTTGTAGCAGGTTCTTCAGTCCTACTGCTGTACAAGTAGTTGTTTCCCTCACTATGGCATATCCTATGGTTATCGTTATTGGTAGTCCTAGTCTACTTAATAATGCTGATAACCTATCGAGGATTCCTTCATCTACTGGTGTAGGAGGATATTGAGACATACCCTTTCCACTACTTACTACTTGATCTAGATATATATGAAAATTTCTAGTCCATATTAATGATGGCTGATATAGACATATATGAAACTGCAAACCTTTTTAAATATGATACACGTTGTAGAAAGGGATGGGAACTAGATTGGTGATAAGTCACATCATTAGCCCGAGGATAGAGTACATGACATATATTACGGCATTTTTATAGTCCTTAATGCATAGATGTTTAACACCGCTGTGTAATTGCTAAAAACATCATTATTCTAGGTATATTTCAGTCGAGGACATAAAATTCTTTCCTAGTACGGGATCAAATAATTAGGCTCTAATAAAATATCCGTGACAAGCCTTCTTAAAAACGAGGAAAATGATAACTCAATATTCTTAGATTTCGCTCTACTTATTGCTTCAGGTGAAAAACTTGATGTAGTTATTATTAGCCCCCTATCACACCTATATACATCAATCCCGTCAATCGCTTCCCTTATATCATTAATTCCAACCCTTGTTGTCTTACTATATCTCTTTATCTGCATACAGTACCTATAGTGAGAATAAACTTCATCCTTAATAGCTATAGCGTCACAACCTTTATCATTAGGACCACCAGTTTTCATTATTTTTGAAAAGCCTAACTTGGGTAAAACATTAGTAATGATGAAATCTTCAAATTTACTTGTCTAACCTATACAAAAGCCGAATAATCTCCCCCGCCATAAATTGTAATACGCATTATAGTTTGATACCTTTTCTATCTCCTCTATTAAGTATAATCTTTAACGTGTACTGTGAAAAATAGTGAAATGGAAATGTAAAGGGCTCTCGGCTGGTACCAGACGACTTTCGCATAACCGCCTAGGGAAACTAAGGGCTGGGCTGATTGGGAGTGGCGGGCTGAACCCCTCGGCGAAAGCCTTGGGGCTTACACCCCCACCCCATCAACCCCCTCTTCTAGGGGAAGCCCTGGCGGTAACCCGCCTGACCGCCTCTTTTAGGGGAGGGGTTCCCGCTTAGATGCTTTCAGCGGTTACCCCTCAGGGCGCGGCTGCCCGGCAGTGCCCTACCGGACAACCGGTAAACTGGAGGCCCCGGAACCCTGTTCCTCTCGTACTAGGGGTTCCTTTCCCGCAGGCGGTCCGCACCCCCTACCCTTAGAGTCCGACCTGTCTCGCGACGGTCTAAACCCAGCTCACGCTCCCCTTTAACGGGCGGGCAGCCCTACCCTTGGGGGCAGCTGCACCCCCAGGGTGGGAAGAGCCGACATCGATGTAGCAAACCGC
>NZ_JBBHKR010000040.1:0-33503 GCF_037389425.1 Stygiolobus sp. CP850M | reverse complement strand
AATGGCAGGATGGATGGGAATGGGGTACGAGGTTGAAAGCGGAATTGATGAAAATGGAGTCAAATGGCAGAAATGGCTAGAGGAACTTACAAACTCTTGAATTTTAAGAATGTATTTTTAACAAATATTATTTCCATACCTTCTACCATTTTTTCCCGTGTATTATCAAGATTTATATTAAGCATTTTCACAGCTTAATATATAGTTATTTTGATAAATTCAGTTATTCATATTGAATGGATGTAGTATAATCAAATTTAGAAGTAAGTGGTAAAAGTTTAGCCAATTAATTAGAAATCAGCCGTACTTATACTTTATACCACCATTTGGAAACCTGAACTTAATAGCACCATAAGGACAGATAACTAACGCGCCACCACACTCTAAACATCTCTCGTAATGTACTATGATTCCACCTTCTGGTGACGGTTCATATGTACCAGCTGGACAAGATAAGGTACAAGGTTTATCTTTACAACGGAGACATTTCTCTTGGTCGACCTCTATATGCGGGGTTTTGTCTACATCATAAGTGTTAAGCCCTAAACGCTTCAATAAGGGAATCATAACATCACCTTCCTCAAGTCGTCTACAACTTTACCTAGAGAAACACCCTTCTCTTTCAGCCTAATTAAAGCGTCTGTGATCAACATCCTTCTCTCCTCACTGACAGTAAACATGTCAGA
Organism: Stygiolobus sp. CP850M; assembly: GCF_037389425.1. Lineage (NCBI taxonomy): Archaea > Thermoproteati > Thermoproteota > Thermoprotei > Sulfolobales > Sulfolobaceae > Stygiolobus > Stygiolobus sp. CP850M. Next base: position 32,817 of record NZ_JBBHKR010000040.1, on the reverse strand, counting down.
TAGAACATTACATAGTATTTCAGGATAGATAGACAACGACGAGTTTATCACGCTAAACCTATTATAACCTAATCTCAGATGCTTTAAGATGAAACTCTCCTCTAACATTTTGTAGTAAATCTCTGTGTCCTCGTAGGTCTTACTCTCGACGATCTTCTTAGAGGCAATACCTGCAATAATACCAGAGCCTATAGCTAGATCCATACCCCTAATAGTAAAGCCGTCATTGATTAGGAAACCTCCGGCATCGCCTACGGCGATTACATTCTTTGTATATAAAGGAGGGAGATTATTATAGCCGTAATAAGGGATCGCATGAGCTGAATACTCTAGTACTTCCCCTTTAATTCCCATTCTTTCTCTAAAAGCCTCTATTAGGTCTTTAGCCTGAACTTCGCCTTTCGGTAGCGAATCGAAAGTCGCTGTGAACCCTATTGATAATGTGTCCTTATTGGTGTATACGAATCCTCCTCCTTTAACCCCTTTTATTGCATTGACGACAGTTATTGCCTCTCCCTCTTGTCCTTCCTGCAAATCAGCTTTTACGATCTCCTTAACTCCTAGCATCCACTTATCCGCTGTAAACCTCCTTAGACCCAGACTCCTGAACACTACTGACGTAACTCCGGATGCGTCAATCACTAGAGGTGCTCTTAATGAACCTTTGTCAGTCTCCAATGTGATTCCTCCCCCTTCCCTATAGGCGTTGTAAACGTTGGTAGAGTAGGAAATTAGCAAACCTAGATTTTCAGCCTCACTCGCCAACCATCTATCGAACTTAGCCCTAAGAACGCTGTAACTATTCCTTTTACCTCTTTCCTCAAAACTAAACGTTATCTTTCGGTTATTCTCACAGAATATGTAGTAAGTTTCCTTAGTTATTGGTCTTTCTAGGGGAGCCCTCTCCAAAGCGTCTGGTATAAGCTTAAGTAATGAGTGGATATACATTCTTCCTCCAGACACGTTCTTAGCCCCGCTGTATTCCCCTCTCTCTAGAAGGACTACGTTGAGTCCCTCCCTTACAGCAGTTATACCGGCAGATAAACCCGAGAGCCCTCCGCCCACAATTATCAAGTCGGCGTCAAAGCTCATTTGTTCCTCACCTTTTCAGTGAGTATCTTACAAAATTCTACCGCGTCACCGACGATTATGTAGTCCGCATTATTTACGATCGGAGCGTTTTTATCTTTATTTACAGCAACAATAACCTTTGCGTCCTTTATACCAGCTAAGTGTTGAGGCTGTCCCGAGATTCCTAAGGCGATGTAAAGTTTAGGCTTTACTTTCTGTCCAGACAAGCCTATTTGTCTGTCTTCGGGGAGCCACCCTAACTCAGCTGTAACAGGTCTACTTCCGCCTAACGTCCCTCCTAACGCATTCGCTAACTCCTCAGCATATTTAATGTTTTCCTTAGAGCCTATACCTCTTCCCACGCTTACAATGATCTGAGCACTTGACAAATCAACATTACCACCCTCCTTACGTTTTTCCTCCAAAATTCTGACCTTTTCGGTGCCTGGTAGGTCGACCTTAAAGACTTTACAATTTTGGTTTACTTTCACTTCCACGTTTTTCTTAACGACCGTTATCACGATAGGTAAGGTGAACTCGAGTTCTGCAATACCCATACCGCTATAAACTATCCTCTTAGCCTTGTTATCGAAAAGCTCGATCACCTCGGGAATTGTGGGTACTCTTAGAGCACCAGCAACAAGTCCGGCAACAGTCTTATCTCTTTTAGTGCTCCCCGTTATTGTCAATTCCGGTCTTAAACCTACTATGTACTCCGCGATCTTCTCCTCCTTAGCTTCTTGTCCGATAACGTGGTTCTCCTCACCGAGTTTTACCTCGCTCTTAGAGACGACTATTACTTTTTCTCCTACCATACTTAATGCTGTCTTTATAAAGTCTAAGTCCTCCGAATATACTACTGTGGTCATAACGCGTTTTCCTCCTTTAAGTATTGTATGAGTTTCTCCACGGCTTCTTCCATCTTTCCCTCTATGATTACCTTCTTCCTCTGAATCACGTAAGGGGTCAGGGAGACTATTTTGATCTTAGAAGACGAGTTACATTGGACTGTCCTTATCGGTTTTTTCTGAGATTCGAGAATTTGCTTAACGCTAGGGATCCTGGGTGTATTGATCTCTCCTACCACCGAGATTATGGCAGGTAAGTCGCTTTCGACGATTTGAGAAAAAGATGTCAAGTTTCTCTCAGCCCTTACCTTATTTTCGATAAGCGTAAGAGATCTCACGTAAGTAATCGCAGGGTATCCCAAAAGTGAAGCCAAGTAAGGTATAAGTACACCTCCACTACTATCGGTCGTGGTTTCTCCTCCGATTACTAACTTGAAGTTAATGCCTTTTATCTGCTCAGCTACATTTTCAGCAACGGACTGTACGTCCATTTCCTTCATTTCCAGTGAGATCACTTCGTCTAGTCCCATAGCTAGGGCTTCCCTTATGCTCTTTCTATCAGTGATCCCTGCAGTAATGCCTATAGCCTTAAATCCGTACTTTTCTTTTATCCTTACGGCTTCTTCGATTGCGTTTTTATCATACGTACTGATCTTAAGGGGTACATTTAAGTCGATACCGTGAGGCGTTATCCTTATCAGGGTGTCGTCTGGCACAATTTTGAAGAGAGCAACTACTGTACTCATAATTATAAATTAGTTTTAATACTTATACGTTTGACTAATGTTAATAAGTTAATAATTTTGAATATTTAAGAAATTTTTAGAGTATAAAAAGTAGAAGAAGAAAAACAAAAAGATGCTGTGTAAAATTACTTGGTTTATCTTAAAATCTTTTACTTTCCTTTCTCGGCTTTTGCCAACATGTCTAATAGCTCTTTGGGAGCGTCTTTCTCGCTTACAGCCCCCCTACCAGTCTTTCCGTTGTCGTCATAAGTGAAGGATATCATTTTTCCTACTCTCCAAACCTTCTTTATCTTTGAAGTATCTACTTCTTTCTCTTCTCCCTTATACTTGAACTTTACCTTTGCCATTTTTTCTCGATCCTCTCTATGTAGATTGTCTTTTATTAATATTTTCGTTACATATGAGGTATTACATTTAATCCAAATAGCATTAGTAACACGTTACAATTTATTTCATTATTAGCCTCACTTTTCCATTTAATACCGGCGTTCCTCCATAATCGTTCATATCAGCGGGGACTATAGCGTTTAACAACGCCTTGTCGGAGACTAAAAAGGACTTGTAGGTAAATAGAATACCTTTGGGTAAACTCTCGTCTTTCAACATTTTAACCTCGACCTTCATGTCGTTTCCCTCAAGTATTCCGTAACCTTCATAACAGCAGTTATAGACTTCAAGTTCTCTACCCCCATAAACCTCTTTAAATTGACTGTTTGTGTAGTTGGGGTGGGAGGAGAAGACTAAATAATAACCTTCAGGTGGTCTAACAAGCTCCGGTAATGGTTCGACCTTGACTTTCTTTACCTCCCTTTTGACCTCGACTTTCACTATCTTTTCCCTCTTCAACCTATCCACTGTTACACCAGTATTCCTGAGCGCGTAGTTCAAAGCACTCCACTCGTCCTCCTCTATGAGGGGATGAGAAATACTGAGTTCTTTTGCTATCATCCTCATTAACCTAATTTCGTCGATACCTTTCGCGGGTCTTATCGGTTCGTTATAAACCAGCAAGTTATGCCAATAACTATATACTACATCATGCTTTTCCAGGAACGTGGGCGCTGGGATAACTATATCGGCTACTTTTGCTGTATCGCTCAAAAAGGGATCGTGTACGATAAGCTTAACCCTCCCTTCCTTTACGGCTTTAAGAATCTTATGACTCTTAGGCAGTGAGTGTAACGGATTGGAGTTCCAAACATACAAAACCTCTATCTTTCCCTCCTCTACATAATCTCCTACCTTAGCCATTGGCACTATATTCCCCGGTCTAGAATAGTGCAGACCCCTCAAATAGTCAAAGTCGATTCCCAAGCCTTGACTGTTTGAATAGTAAAAACCGTAAGGTATTCCGAGAAGTGCTGGGATTAACGAAATGAGAGCTATAGCGTAACCACCATGATATGCCCTTCCGAGGGCAAAACCGATTATGGTAAGCGGTCTTTTTTCTATATAAATCTCAGCTATTTCCTCGATTTCAACTCTGCTCAATCCAGTTGTTTCTTCGATTTCAGCCCACGTATAGTTGTCAACATACCATCTTAACTTTTCAGGATCGTCTAACAGAGGGTTTAGTGAATTCAAATAGTTCATGAGATGTTTCAGTATACCTACTGCTAAGAAAGAATCACTAGAAGGCTTTATCACATATCTCTTGTCACTTCTTTTCGCTGTTTCACTTAACCTAACGTCTATAGCAACCTTAAACTTATTCCTCACCAAAGCCCATCCATGAATAAATGAGAAAACCGCTTCACTTCCCCAGAACACGACAGAGTCGAACTTTTCGAAGTCCTCAGGTAGTGCACCTAGTGAAGAACCATAATGAAGCTTTATCGCTTCATGACCTTCTCTAGAGCATATTGAGTAATCGGTTGATAGTGTACCTAAAGCATTCCACAGCCTAGCCGGGAAGTACCAAGTCAACAAACCCTGATTTCCGTCGTAGTCTACGTGGAGTATTTTATCTTTCGGAGTGTTCTTTACAATCTCCGCAACTTTCCTCACTGCCTCTTTCAACTCCACCTCCCTACCTTCAATTAGAGGATGTAAGACCCTATTGATTTCGTTTCTCTTTAGGTCTGTCCTACCCCTTGAACATGTAAAACCGTTTACGGGAAAAATGTTAAGGGGTTTATAATTTTCACCAGAGAAAACACAAGTGTCATAACAGTCTCTAGTACACGCTATTACCATGAGGACAACTGTGGGAGTAAGTTTAAAAAATTACCGTTAAACTCTGCTTAACCATTCCTTCACGGTAGTCATGTTCGGTCTTTGCCTCGGGTCTGGATGAACCAACCATAATAAGACCCTCTCTAAAGCATTACAGTTTTGACCCCTCATATTGCAATCGTTCACTAACCCATTGAAGTAATTGTAGTATTTGCTTACCACATCGGGATAGCTTGAGTTGGCTATCTCTGGAGGGTTAAAACCGTGAACTCCTTTGTATAGAGAGTATAAGGATGCTCCTAAGGAGAATACGTCCATCTTTGGGTCTGCAAGCGAATTAACGTTGAATTGTTCTGGAGGAGCGTATAAGGGGGAAATCTCCGTCACCCTCTGCCCTATCTTTTTAGCCGCCCCTAAATCACCCAACTTTACGATTACACTACCGTTTATAAACTGGTTAAGGATATCTTGAGTGGTCGTAAAGTTTATCTTCTTGCTCAAGAAGAAGTTCTCCGGTTTAACGTCTAGGTGTACATAACCTTCTTTGTGGACGACTTCTAAGGCACTTGCTATCTGATAGCCTATTAACGCGACTACTTTATACCACAAGGAAGAATATACCGTACGGTCATTTACAACCGCCCTAATGTCACCTCCTTCCATGTATTCCATCACTATTGCTGGGGGGCTCTGAGTATACTCCCTTAAATTGCCTTGAACAACGTTCCTTAACTTATTGGAGTCTATGTAGATAGCAAATATCTCTACGAGGTGTGGTGACTTCTTTGATAAGTTAATTAGATTAGCGGACTCCGTCTGAAGATCCTGGAATACGTCTAAGGCTATTTGTGTTAAGTCGTTTGGTGTAGTTTGGGAATACGAGATTTTTCTTATTTTCATTGCATAGTACTTCCCACCATAACTGACAAGAAAAACTACGCCGAACCCTCCCTCCCCCAGAATACCCTCTACCTTATAACCGTAAATTTTCCTACCTACCCACTTACTGTAATCAATGTCGTTAGCCTGCCTTTTAGCCTTCTGTTGCCTCGGTCTTGTAGGTTGTTGTAACAATTTCTGTTTAGCCTCTTCGAGCTTCCTGATCGCTTCGAAGAGAGTCGGCTCTAAGGTAACAGCTATATCGAACTCCTCTATAGCTTTTTTATAATTACCCATTGCGAAGTACACTAAGCCCTTATTGTAATGAATAGCGGCGTTCTTAGGGTCGAGCTTTAAAGCTTCATTATATTGCCTTATTGCTGCCTCATACTTTCCCATCTTGTAGTATACTTGCCCTTTGAGGTTATGTACCTCAATGGAGTTAGGGTTCTTTCTAGAGACCTTATTCAGCTCCTTGAGAGCCTCGTCGTACTTACCCTTATTTAGGTAAACCACTCCTAAACCCAGATGGGCAACCAAGTTGTGGGGGTCGAGCTTAATCGCGTCCTCGAACACTTTCTGAGCCTCATCGTATCTGCTGAGACCTATCAAAGATAGACCTTTGTAGTTAAGGGCTTCCACGTTTACTGGATCTACTTTCAACGCCATCTCGAACATTCCAAGGGCATCGTCGTACAACCCTTGACTATAGTATGTAATTCCCTTATGAAGATAAACATCAGAGTCCTTAATGTTATACCAAAGTGACAATTCTATCACCTTATCGAGAAAGACTAAAATATGTATTTAGGTGTAAGACCTTAAATACTTGATCACAAAATGAAGAGAGAATGATGAGAGCGACCGTAGCGGAACGATGAAGTAATTCCTTTAAGCTGAGTTCTCTATTAATAATGATAATAGTAGTAGTGATTATAACCTCCTATGTAGTAGGAAGTAAATAACATCAGTATTCCAAACAGAATTGCCATCCCGTTTACTGCAGGGTTATCGTAAGAGAAGTGGGCTAGTGCAAATCTTTTCCACTTCCCGTTCCTCTTTACGTATATTCCTCTTTCAGTAAACACGTCCAATAACATGTGTGATGGTCCGTTCAACAAACTAACTAGAGTTAAAAACACCAGTTCTTTGCTCAGATAGTTATACACATAATAGTAAAGTAGTGTTAGTACTAATGCCGGAATAAAACCCCAAACCGCACTCCTCGGCAGAGTGTGAGTGAGGGGAGTCCTCCTGACTATTTCCCTCCCGTAAACACTCCTTATTTCATGACCAAACCTATCTATTAACGTATTACCTAATATAGCGACTACTCCTGAAAAAAAGAGTGAAGTATAAAAGTGATGAGTCAAGAGAGTGCCAAAAAAAGTAAGTAAACCCGTAGAGAAAACGTAATGTGTCTGGAGTTTCACAAAGGTATAACTTAAAAAGAAGGTATAAAAAAATTCTTTCTTTTTTATTGTTTATGATTACCATTTACTACGTATTGCATGTGATATCTTCCTATATGCTTTAAGATCGCTATTACTACTCCAAGTCCCACTCTAACCTCTGGATCTTTAAACATATTTAGTAAGTCCCACCAATGATCTATCTTCATTATCTTCTGCTCCTTTAATGCTTCTCCAGTCTCGTTAACTAGTAACGTGTAATACTTGAAGTTCGTTAAGTCTATTTTCGATAGGTCTTTCACTATCGCGCTCCAATTAGACATCAAGTTAAAAGTAAAGTCATTCACTATCCCTGACATAACCTTTCCTATAGTCTCCTCATCGTCAAGCATTCCTTTAATCACGTCTATCAACCCTAATTTCTTGATCTTACTATACAACTCTATTACGTCGTTGAGGGTGGTAAGTGTGTCTTCCTTAGTGGCGAACTCCATTAACTTTACTATGTTACCCCAATTACTTATGACGTTAAGAGTGCTGTCGTTAACTATAGCTGAAAGTATTTTACCGAGTGTTTCTTCGTCTTGTAATAGTCCCTTTATCGGGTCTAATATACCGGTCTTGTTGAGAATTCCTACCAAATCGAGTACAGCATTTAAATTCTCGATTGTTGATTCATCAGCAAACATATCAGCCAACTTCATTAAATTGTTCCACTTAGTCATCAAGTCCAGGGTCTGATCGTTGATGATAGAAGATAGTACCTTTCCTAACATCTCTTCGTCTGATAAAAATCCTTGAATCGCTGAAAGAAGACCGTACTTATTTTCGGCTGTAGATAAAATATCTACTAATTTTGTAATTGATGAAAGTTTCTCATCGGAAAGAAGAGATTCCAGTTGGAGATCCGCGGACATCATCACCAGCTCGCTAAGAACTTCTCTAGAGCCATATCTCCTTTAGTCCACATGAAGTACTTTGTGAATAACTCCTTCTTTAAATGGTTTGCAGGTGAAGGTATTGCTTCTGAGACTTGGCCGCCATACCAAGTATCATCTTTTACAGCTATAGCAAAGTTCTCATATGGATTATCAGCTACACAAACTATAGTAGGATAGTATTTGTCTACTTTTACGCTAACTCCTAATCTATTAGCCAGATGCTGTGCAGCAATTCTTCCCGTCTGTACAGCTAAATAGCCCAGTTTAGGAACTGTTAGAGAATTTGCATCACCTACTGCATATACATTATCATACTTTATGGATACCATATTTAAATCGGTTGGAATAAATCCTCCATCGTCAATCAGATCGGGTGTGGAGTTCTTCAACGCAGGATTTCCGACGTATGGTGGAATTAATATGGTTAAGTCAGAGGGTATGGTCTTACCATCCTCGCTTACTATTTCATGCTCTTTTATCTCCTTTATCTTAAAGTTATGAACTAGCTCGATTCCCATAGATTTGTAGATCTCAGCTACAGCTTTTCTTGAATTTGGTGATAGGTCTGATAAGTACTCGCCCGGTGAGAAAACTGTGATCTTTGTCTTGTTCCATACTCCTCTTTTCTTTAGATATCCCGATAGCATTAATGACATTTCGAAAACTGGCCCTTCACATGCTGCATCTGCATTAGGCACGTAATTCTTAGGAACGTTAGGAGCTGGGTTGTGGCCCTGATAGAAGAAACCGGAACCAATTGCAATATTTCCTCCTTCAAAGGTTAGTAATTTATCTCTAAGCTTTACAGCATATTCCGGTTCACAAACGCTGTATCCGTATTTGTCCCAACCCTTAACCAAGTCTGTAGCTAAGTGAGCACCTAATGCAACTATAACGTAGTCATATTCCTCTTCTGTTTCAGCTCCAGATGGAGTTTTATAAATAACTTTGTTACTCTTTGCATCTATCTTAGTTACTGTTCCCTCTTGGAACTGAATACCTTTCTCAGGTAGTGCTTGAGCTAGGTCAATCTTTAATTGTTCGACATCCATATAATTTACTGATACGTGAGGTAACGCAGGTCTAAAGTAGCTAAACCTGCTTTTATTAATCACTTTTATATCAGCCGCTTTACCTACTAATCTCTTTAATGTGTATGCAGCTGTTAACCCACCAAATCTAGCTCCTAACACAAGGACTTTTGGCATAATTAACAATGTGAAACCGTGGGTTAAATACTTTTGTAAGAAAGTTTTTTTATTAAAAATCTTAAAAACTAAATCAATTCTTCCATTCTGACTGGAATTTTTGTAAATTTCTTACCGACAGCTTTTTCTAACGCTCTAATTATTGCTGGGGGTGCACCTATAGTAGCGCCTTCACCTATTCCCTTTGCGGGGAGCGGAGCATTAGACTTACCTTCCTCTGAGTATATCCACTTCATATTAAAGGACTCAACTGAACTTGGTATAGCATATTCTGAAAAGTTAGTAGTCAACGGATTACCGTCCTTATTATATACTATTTCCTCCAAGAGAGCCTCCCCGAATCCCTGAATAACTCCCCCGTGTACTTGTCCCTCAGCTAACATCGGATTTACTACTAAACCTATATCGTCGAGGGCAATGTAATTTAACACTTTAACTTTACCGGTTTCATCTACCTCAACCATTGCAATATGACTACCGTATGGGAAAGTATAATTGTCTAAACCGAAAGAAGCAGTAACTTCCAGCGTTGGCTCCGCCTTATACCTCCAGACTCCGCCTAAGTTTGCCGTTGCTTTTCTGGCTATTTCTTTCAGGGTCATTTCCTTGCCGGACTTAGGATTATATACCTTGCCGTCTTTGTATTGTAATTCTTCGATATCACTCTTAAGAAAAGACGCTGCTAACTTCATTATGTTATCTTTCAGCCTCCTAGCTGCTAGCAATGCAGCATTACCTGCTAAAGTTAAACTCCTGCTACCGTAAGTTCCGAAAGCGTTGGAGATCTTGTCAGTATCGCCCCAAACAACTTCCACGTCATCTATACTTATTTGAAGTTCATCGGCTACTATCTGAGCTATACCAGTAGCGGTTCCTTGTCCATGGGGAGCGGCCCCAATTATTACCTCCACTTTACCGTCAGCTAATAGTCTAACGGACGCACTTTCCCAAGGACCAAAATTATTCTGCTCGACGTAGAAAGATAGACCTACCCCTACTCTTTTACCTTCTTTTCGTAATTTTTCCGCCTCTTGTTCCATCTCTCTGTAGAACCTCTCCGCCTTTAATATCAAGTTCATATAGTTACCATTGTCGTATTTCAGTCCGAAGGGGTTATTATAAGGGGTTGACTGGATAACGTTTTTCTTCCTGATCTCTATAGGGTCTAATCCGAGCTCATCAGACAATATATCTATTATTCTCTCATATACAAAGGCTGCCTCAGGTCTACCAGCACCTCTATACTGGTCTAGAGGTACTTTATTCGTCAGTACTCCATATACGTTGGCTAGAGCATTTTTAATGTCATAAGGACCGGTTACTAACGTCGCAGCAATATCTGCCAAATAAGTACCGTGCCATGCGGCACCTAAATCAATTATTACATCATCAATAACCGTGTTAATTCTACCGTCTTTGTTTGCCCCTACCTTAACTTTATGTATCTGCCCTCTTGCGTGATAAGTTGACAAAACGTCCTCACTTCTGGTAAGGACTAGCTTTACGGGCTTTCTCGTAATTAGTGAGGCATAGACAGCAATATAATCTTCTGGATACGGGAATAACTTCGATCCGAAAGCTCCTCCTACATCAGCCTGAATTACTCTAATGTCCTTAATCATACTTGAAAAAGAGGCTAGTAAGTACGACCTCATGAAGTGGGGTGATTGTGTTGAGGCATAGACAGTTAGTCTATCCTGCTGATAATCAACTACTAATCCTCTGGGCTCCATTGCTGCGGGATAAACTCTGGATATGTAAATTTTTTCCTCGATCTTAACTTGGCTTTGCTCGTAAGCCTTTTCTGGGTCTCCTCCTTTGTATGTCTTCTTATAAGCAATGTTATCCCTACCTTCAACGGCTTTCACTTCATTTTTCATTGCTTCTTCAGGGTCTACGACAGCAGGTAATTCCTCATATTCGTAAGTAATTGCTTCAAGAGCGTCATACGCCGCGTATCTATCTGTTGCAATAACGGCAGCTATTGGCTGCCCCACGAAGAGAATTTCGTCCTTAGCCATAGGGAAATTTCTGGGCCTGTTATCTACTTGTAGATTCAGCCCGGTAATAACTTTCATTACCCCAGGTAGCTTTAATGCCTCTTGATAATCTACATTCTTCAGTTTTGCGTGAGGTACTGTGCTTCTTAAAACAGCTACGTAGAGCATGCCGTTTAATTGTATGTCGTCAACGTATCTTCCGGTCCCAGTTATTAACTTCAAGTCTTCTTTCCTTTTTACTCTTTGTCCAACGTACACATGCTTACTTAGACAAAAATTTTATTTAAGTTTTGGGTTTTTACTTGACCAAGTAAATTCAAAAAGTAAATGATTCTGAGTTACTTTACATAAATAATGTAAACTTTATTAGATAGTACGCGCAATAGTTCAAAACGGATACTAAATGGAGAAAAGCAACGTTTTTGTAAGGGAGTCTTCTGGTCTAATTAAACAAGTGAATATGTTAGACGTCGTTATGCTAAACGTCGGGAACATGTCTGCGGGTCTAGCCCTTTATAGTTCAATTACACCTTATGTTCAGCCTGGTTCTAACTTGCTCGTGGCTACACTAATCGGTTTTATCCTAGCGATCCCTCAAGCTCTCATATATACTTACTTTATAAGAAAAGTACCAAGGACGGGTGGAGATTACGTATGGATCTCACGAACCCTACACGGAAGTATAGGAGTCATCATGGCGTTGTCTCTAATGATTGAGTCCGTAGCATATTTCGCTCTAACGGCATTTTTTGCATCGTCAGCAATTCAGTCAGTTCTTAACGAAATAGGTAGCTTAAATGGACAGACATCAATGGTAAACCTAGGTAATTACTTAGCCTCGCCGATACCTTCCTTTATACTCGCTTTTGCTGTAATGGCAGTAATAGTTGCTATAAATATTATTAAGGCAAAATGGGGTTATTCATTAATAACGGTTCTAGGTCTGTTTTCTCTTTTTACTACGATCCTTGCTATGGGAGTTTTAGCTGTGAATGCAGGAGACTTCTCCATAAAGATACAGCCAGTTCTCAAAGCATTAAATATCACTTATGTGACTTATAACGGACCCTCTTTCGACTGGAATGCGACGTTATTCATGTTACCTTTCTTGGCACTTTATACCTTCCCGTGGATGCAAGCAGGTCCAGCTGTAGCTGCTGAAATAAAAGGAAAGAATGCATTAAAATACAACGTGTTCATAAGCCTCATCCTCACTTTCATCATAGTTCAGGCAGGTTACGGGTTAATGTATTATGTAGGTGGTTACGGATTTACAACTGCAGAATATATACAGAACGGGTTCGTTTATACTTTCTGGAACGTTGCTATAGGTCTTACTAATAACGTAGTTTTAGAATGGATAATAGGACTGGGACTAATAGCCTGGGAGTTCTTCATATTAGCATACGGTGTAATAGTCTTCTCTAGATATATATTCGCAATGGCTTTTGACAGAGTGCTTCCCTCGATATTTGCTTCGGTGAGCAAGAACGGAAGTCCGGTTTACACACACTTACTAGATTTAGGATTAGTCACAATGTTCTTAGCCGTAATATTCTTCTTAGGTTCTTCTAATGCTATATCTTTATATGGTGCAACTATATTAGGTGCATTATACTTCCTCGTAGTTTCAATAGCTGGGCTAATACACGGTATTAAAAATAAAGTAAGTATATTAATCCCTGCGTCAGTGGTCTCTATAGGATATTTCGCGTACTTAACCTATGTATCTGGAACAAACCCTGACTTTGGGTTTATGACAAGTACTGGAGTTGACTTCATCACTTTAGTTTTCGTTCTGGGGACTCTTATAGGATCAGCTATAGTATACGCAGTTTCTTACATGCATAACAAGAGTAAAGGAGTGGACTTAAACCTAGTATATAAGGAGATACCTCCAGAGTAAGGAGGTTTAGGTTTTAAAATTACTTTTTTACCCTTTAACCTCTTCTTTCCCTTTCTCTTTCCTTTGTTTTTTAGATCTTCTTCTGAAGTTGTAATAAAGCATCATAGTCTCCTAAGGCTGATAATAAAACCCCTACAACACCCTTTCTCTTTAAAGCTTGTATGAAGTCTTGCGCCTTGTCAACATCAACTGTGGGCTGGTTAAGGACTTTAGCCAACTCCTTATTCTTCTCGGTTTTCACTATTACGTAAGGGATTAGGACAGATGTATTAAGCCTATCGAGCTGGTCAGGGTCTTCTAGCCTTAAAACCAAATAGAAATCGGCATTCGTGACCTTTAACCTGTTCTCGATTTCCTCTCTGCTCTTTCTCATACTGATCATCAACCCTGCGTTTACTCCATACTCCTTAGCAATCTTGACCGCTTCTTCAGGTGCAACATAACCGACTTCCCTGCCTATTTTAGGCTTATCTCCTCTAGTGAATGTTATATCGAAGTTCATCATTTTGCTCGTTATAGATAGAGAGTGGAGAAAAAGCTCGTTAGTGTCTAAGGTTCTTTGGTTTATTATAACCCTCTTGTCCTCAAAAGTATACCTGATGAGCGTCCCAACTACTGAGGGCAAGGGTGAAGGCATCCCTAAAGGTGAGTCTGGAATGTTAAACCCATCAAAGGACTCCAATTGTGATATTATTTTCATCAACTTTTCCAATTTATGTTTAGGATGAACTTCTGCTAGAATTTGCATTGGTTTATGCTTTACAGTCTGGTTTATATGTTTTAATGCTAAAATTAGGATTATGAAATGTGCTAAGTGCGATGAGAAGGCTATTATAAAAATACCTTACGCTAACATAGCTCTATGTAAAATACACTTCTCAGAGTGGCTCGAACACAGATTTGAGAGGATAATCAAAAAATATCACATGTTAGATGGAATAGAAAGAGTAGGAGTAGCTGTATCAGGGGGTAAGGATAGTACTACCCTACTTCATTTAATGTATAAGCTGTCAAAGATTTATGGCTTTGAACTAGTCGGAATAAACATCGATCTCGGAATAGACATGGGAAAAGCATACTCTACTAAAAGTAGTGAGTTTGCAGTGAAAAACTTCGAAATGTTGGGAGTCAAGTACAAAGTGATCAGGATAAAAGACGAATACGGTTTCACCATAGACGAGGCTAAGAAAAAAATTAAGAGACCTGTGTGTAGTACGTGTGGGTTAGTCAAAAGGTACACATTAAACGATATAGCTGAAAGGGAAGGGTTAGACGCAATTGCAACTGGACACAACTTAAACGACATGGCTCAGTTTGTACTATCCGGTTATTTTAGTGGAGACGTGCTAGACCTTTCTAGGTTAAAGCCGGTCTCTCAGCCCGAGAAGGGTTACAAAGTGAAAAAGATCAAACCACTTTTTCTAATATATGAAAAGGAAGTACTGACTTACGCCATCATTAATAGAATCCCGTTCCTATACGATTCGTGCCCACATACCTTTAGGGTAGGTGGAGCGACGCAGGACAAGATAAGGAGGAAATTAGAAGAGTTAGAGGACGAAATCCCGGGTTTCATGATGATGTTAGTTCAAAACTTTGTGAACAAGATTCAAGGCCCCCTTGAAAAGGAATACGTAAAAGAAGAAGATATATCAAGGTGTAAAATCTGCGGTAGACCAACCTCTAAAGGAAGGGAGATCTGTTCGTTCTGTGCTGCCAGAATTTCAATGGGGGTACTGAATGAAGCAAGGTGAGGACGAAAAGAGCAAAGTCATAAGATACACGCTGAATTACCCAGATGGTTCTTATGCGGGTTACGTTGTATTTGATGGTAAGTACTCCAAAGTGTACAACGAGAAAGGAGAAATTCTATTTGAAGTAGAGGGTCTCTTTCCTCCGAGAAGGAGGAAGGTGAACTACCAGTGGATAGAAAAAGTTCTGGAAAAAGGAATGCATGACTGTAGAAAGAGGTTTATACTTTACGTAGCCAGCCGGTATTTGGTAAACGTTAAAGGTTTGGATGAGAACGAAGCTGTAAAACGGTTAGAGGAGTTTTACTCTAAGAGCGGAGGCAAAGTCTATGAATCTTGGTTAAAATCCGTCGTACGGGGGGTAAAGACCAAGAAATTACTCCCATGGTCACTAAAGAGGATCGAGGAAAAAGATAAAGAGATGTACGAAATAATTACAAAAATTTTAAACGAATGAATTTATACTGTGAAGTTAGATGAAACTTTTATGAGCAAGAAGTGGAGCGCAATCACTTGGTTTGTAGTTCTTGGTCCCCTTGCAGTATTTCTTGTATTGACTATATGGGTAGCTAATGTACTAGAGAGAGTTCCAGGTTGGCAACTCGTTCCTTACATAGTAGTACCGATAGCTGTAATATTCTTAATAATAGGAGCCCTATTCAGGTATAAATGGGGAAAATTCATATTTGGTTAAGAATTAGTTAAGGGAATTACTTCTCCATGAGGACATTTTTTAGGTTCTCCAAGGTACTTGTGGAGTTTTTCAATAATTTCCTCGGGGACTGCGAAGTCGAACTGCGTAGAGTACTTACAAGCATCATCAGGAGAAAATCCTATCTCCACCAATAAGGACTCTATAACCCTATGTGCTTTTATTAAATTATCTATGGCTTTCCTACCCTCACTTGTTATTTCTATCCCACTTCTAGTCTTCTTTATATAGCCCTTACCTTCTAAATGCTCCAGCTCCTCGTAAGCACTTGCTGGAGATATGCTTAGCTGTTTTGCTATCCAACTTAACTTAGCAAGTTGTCCTTGGTCATTATACTTCTTAATGACGAGGAGGTACGAGAGCTCTCTTCTTGAGATACTCACAATCAATTAATTCCTAACTAAATATTTAAACTATTATACGATTAAACACTTCGTGGAAGGAATTATACCTGCAATAATAACACCGTTTGCACAAGATGAAGGACTAGACGAGAACTCATTGAAAAATTACCTAGATTTCCTAAAGAGAAATGGAATACAGACTGTGTTCGCTTTAGGAACTACAGGGGAATTTAACATGTTAAGTATGGAAGAAAAAGAGAAATTTATAAAGGCACTGAGACTATCCACTAACTTGAAGGTTATAATAAATGTAACAGAAAACTCCACTTTAAACGCTCTTAAGTTAGCTAAACTAGCTGTTGAAGTGGGAGCTGATGGGATAGCCTCTTTACCTCCGATATATCATAAACCCTCAGAGAAGGGGATTATAGGTTACTTTGAATCGCTCTCGAAGTTTGGAATACCTCTTTACTTGTACAATTATGATGGAAGGGCATATATAGAGTTAGATTTAGTGAGGAGGTTAGTAAGCGAGGGAATTATAGACGGAGTTAAATTAACTACGGAAAAACTTCCGTTACTACAACGGTATGTAGAGCTAAAGCAAGAAGGAAATCCATTCTACGTAACTATAGGTAACGACGAATTGATATACTATGCAGTGATGTCAGGAGCTGACGGTGCGATATCAGCTACTGCAAACGTCGCACCAGAGTTAGTATTGAAACTATTTAAACTACTAAAGGAAGGTAATTGTAAGGAAGCGTTAGAAGCCCAGAGAGCCGTAACTATGCTTACCAGAGCCATTAGTGATGGAGATTATCCTGCGGGTGTAAAGGTAGCGTTAAAATATAGGGGAATATATGTTGGTACAGTCAGAAAGCCTCTTGAGGAAAAGATGGAACAGAATTCCGTTATTTACGCCACTCTTAAGGAGTTAAACTTGTGATGAAGGTCGATGTGATGATTTGGTGATTTCATATTATCCCCGGCTGAAAGTCATAACTTCTTTTTTCAGCTTACTTTTTTCGGTACGTCCCTTACGGTGAAAGAATATAAGGACATGATCAGGGGTACGACAGTATATAGGAATACGGACACTAAAGCGTCCTGAATACTACCTACGGTCAATGGAAATATATCTAGAGCTTTAATGAAAAGACTAAACTGTGAGTTAGCTAATGGTAGAAATGGTAACTGAGTAGCACCCCAAGACGGCAGTGCTAGGGCAACGGATATATATGTGGTAGTATGTGTGAAGCTGCCTATGAATATGAGTATGTTAGAAACTAGGACAGAACCTATCAGTAGAGAGCTAGAGATTATGAAAGAGAGACTGCTTCTTCTTAATATCTCCCCCATAGAGAAGGCTATAGAGAAGAAGACTAACGATGACATAATGACTAGGCCCGTTATCTTGGGCAAGTCAATTAGGTCTGTCTGGGCACCGAAAAGCCAGAAAGCGAAGACCAGAGAAAGGACTATCATTAACCCGTAGATCATAGAGAGAAGAGTAAAGGAACCAAGCCACTTTTCGGCGTAAAACCTAATCCTCGTGACGGGCTTTGTTAAGAAGAAATCGATCGTCCCCTGCTCATATTCCTCTGACATTGAACCGGATGCTATAGAGATTGCCAAGAAGTGGAGGAGTAAACTCTGAGGGAGGAGGACTCCCACAGACCACATGTAAGGGTAAAGCGGTATGAGGATTACCCTTACTGCCTTAGACGGGACTAGATATAGTGCTAAATACACTGCTATCTCGAAAAAGAGTGATACTAAGACAAAAACTATCACCTTCTTACGTGCTATAGCCCTCCTCCACTCGTAAAGCAGAATGTTAAACATTGTTTATCGCCCTCTCATATGCCTTCTCTATGTCAACGTCTAAGTAGAAGGATTTAACTTTTACTCCCTGAAAGACTAATTCCCTAAGTAGCTCCTCTCTTTTGTCTTCAGACAATGTGACATAATACTTACCACTACCGTCACTTTCGACCTTCTTCACGAAGTCAAAACCTTTTAGTACTTCCTCAGCTCTCTGGTCTGCCTCTATCACGACAACTATGCCCAAAAACTTCTTTACTAGTTCCTCAACATTACCTTCGAATACCTTGTTGCCTCGATATATTAGAACTACTTTATCAGAGAGTTTTTTCACATCCTCCATTTCATGAGAGGTCATTAAGATTGAAGTTCCTTTCTTCTTCAATTTGTCAAAGGTCTCCCTGATGTGAAGGGAAAAGATGGGGTCTACTCCAATATTTGGCTCGTCCATAATTAGAACCTGAGGTTCGTTTAAAAGGGCTTCAGCAATAGCAATCCTTTGCGTCATCCCCTTACTGTACTTAGCTATTTGTCTGTCCGCAAATTCCTTCATGCCCACAAGTTCTAGAAGTTCATCAACTTCATCCTTACTCGCTCCCTTCATTTTGGCTGAAAGCTTCAACACTTGTCTGCCGGTTAAAAAAGGAGGAAGGTTTGGTAGCTCTTGAACATATCCTATCTCACGAAATACAGACTTGTCCTTAAAGGGATTTTTCCCTAATATCTCCACACTACCTCCGTCTGGAAACATTAATGCTAATGTACACCTGATCATAGTAGTCTTTCCCGCCCCATTAGGACCTAAAACCGAAACAAACTCTCCCTTTTTAACTTCCAGAGAGACTCCGTTCAAAGCTACTTTACTTCCGTACTTCTTTTTAAGCTTATCAATCGTTATCATTTGACTTATTCCAACTTTACGAGAGAAGATAAAAACTTTTATTCTATGGATAGAAACTAATCGTTATGACAAGACATGTATGGATGATAGGTGGAGCACAAGGTTTGGGAATTGATACTTCCGCAATTATATTCGGGAATGCGATAGCCAAAGCTGGTTATTACATCTTTGGTAATAGAGAATATTACTCTAACATTAAGGGAAGACACAGCTACTTTCAAGTAGTCTTTGATGAGAAAAGGATTTTCAGTGTATCTTCTTATACGGATATCCTAGCGACTTTCGACGCTGAAACACTGTTCCAACACTTTACCGAGGTAAGAGATTACGTGATTTACGGTATTGATTACGAAAACACTTCACTCGACATGGTAAAGTCTATTGAACCGGAGATAGTTGAAGAGATCAAAAAGGAGTTGAAGAACGGTTTCACGGTAAAGGATGTAATAAATTACCTCACCGCAAAAGGGGTAAAGGTAATAAAAGTAAATTATCTAGAGTATTTGAAGAAGATAGCTGACACTTTCAAACTACCTCTGTCCGTAGTTGAAAGAAGCAAGAATATGATAGCTGTAGGTGCCTCATTTGGTCTCCTTGGTCTTCCCTTTGAGCTCCTTAAAAACGCAATTCAGGAGACTTTTAAGAACGAGTTATTCCTCAAGTTCAATACAATGGCTGCTGAAATGGGATATAACTTAGCCCCAAATGCCTATCATCTCACCGTGAGAGAAGTTAAGAAAGATAGAATACAAGTTGATGGAAACACTATTTCAGCGTTGGGTAAGTTGGCTGGGGGCTTGAGGTTCCAATCCTACTACCCAATAACACCGGCCTCTGACGAGAGCACTTACATAGAGGCTAACCAGAATTTGGATGTAATAGTTGAGGGAGGAGAACTCCGGAAAGGAGGTGCCGTAGTAGTTCAAGCTGAGGACGAGTTAGCAGCAATTAATATGGCTATTGGTGCAGCTTTGACGGGAGCAAGAGCTGCAACAGCCACTTCTGGCCCAGGTTTTTCACTAATGTCAGAAGGTATAAGTTGGGCTGGGATGAACGAAGTACCGGTTGTTATAACTTATTACATGAGGGGTGCACCTGCAACAGGTTTGCCGACTAGGTCTGGGCAAGCTGACTTAAAGTTTGCGCTCAACGTGGGACATGGGGAATTTCCCAGAATAGTGATTGCATCTGGAGATCACGCAGAGATATTCTGGGACGCGATTTGGGCTTTAAACTTGGCTGAGAAATACCAAACGCCCGTAATACACATTATTGAAAAGACTTTAGCCAATTCATACACCATTCTGGATGAGGACTTACTTACCTCAGCCCCAGTGAAAATCGAGAGGGGTAAAATAGTATATCCTACTACAGAGAGGTTTAACAGATTCGAAATCACTGAAGATGGAATTTCACCGCGGGCATTCTTAGGTTATTCCAGTATATTCTACACCGGTGATGAACATAACGAAGAAGGACACATCACAGAAGCGAGTAACAATAGGCTCAAGATGTATGAAAAGAGAATGAAGAAGCTTGAGACGGCAGATAAGGAAATCCCTGAGGAACAAAGGGTAAACGTTATTGGTGATGGAGAAAACGTGCTCTTAACGTGGGGTTCACCTAAGGGAGCCATTTTGGACGCCATGGATGATATGAATAAGGAAGGATTGAGTGTTATGATGGTTCAAGTAAAAATGTTTAACCCTTATCCCGTGACTTTAATGAAGAAACTATTAGAAGGAAAGAAGAGAGTTATTGCAATTGAAAATAATTATCAAGCTCAAGGTGCAGAAATACTGGCTGAGAAAACTGGAATATTTGCTACGAATTATATACTTAAGTGGAATGGAAGACCAATAGCTAGAGAAGAAATTATATACGCTGTAAAGCAAATTATTAAGAACGGAGAGAAGAAAGTGGTGTTGAGTTATGGAGCGTAAACCCGTATTTAACGATTGGTGTCCAGGGTGCGGAAACTTCGGTATACTGAGAGCTGAAGAGATGGCGTTAAGGGAACTAGGTGTTGACTCGAAGAAAATCGTGATAGTTTCTGGTATAGGATGTTCCGGTAAGATCCCACATTTCATCGAATTACCTATCAGTGGCGTTCACACACTTCACGGTAGGTCTATAGCTTTTGCTACTGGGATAAAGACAGCAAACCCATCGTTAGAAGTAGTGGTAAATGTTGGAGACGGAGATGGTGTCGGAATAGGAATGGGTCACTTCGTGCATTTGGGTAGAAGGAATTTGGACATTACTGTTATAATACATAACAATGGAGTCTATGCTTTGACTAAAGGACAAGCATCACCAACATTAGGAAGAGGTGTGAAAACTAAGTCTTTACCAAGACCGAATATAAACGACGCTGTAAATCCCTTAGCAGTAGCCTTGGCTGCAGGTTATACTTTTGTAGCAAGAGGATATGCATACGATATCACACATCTGAAAGAACTTATAAAGAAAGGGATTAAGCATAAGGGAAGTGCGGTAATAGAAGTTCTTCAGCCATGTCCTACTTATAATGATGTGAACACTAAAGAATGGTATGACAAGAGAGTTTACAAGTTGGATAACGACCCAGCATGGGATCCAGTAGTTAAAAGAGAGGAAGAAACAAAGACCAAGTTTGAAAAAGCCATGATGAAAGTAATGGAGTTAGGAGAAAAAATACCTCTTGGAGTGTTTTACCAGAACGAGTTTATCCCGACTTTTGAGGAAAGGCTTGAACAGAATATACCTAACTACAGAGAATTTTACCCAGCAATCCAACCTATTGAACTTAAAGGCATTGGCACCACTAAAATCACTGACCTGATAAAAGCTAAAAGAGTTTGATTTTTCATTTTCTAAATAATTTTCTCTAAAATAAGAAATTGAATTAAGATACAAAAGTTATGCCTTTAATTTAGTTCGTAACTCCTACTAACATAAACTTCTTGCTCTTTTTGTCCTCTATTACAGTACCCTCTTCGGCTAACTCGTACAAGGCTTTCCTTATTTTCTCGTCACTTGCTAAGTTAGTGAGAACACTGTGTATCTCTTTTACGTCCATTGGTTTTTCTTTAAGAAGATTAAGTATAACTTCCTTTAGTTCGTCCTCCTCTGGCGCTATTACAACCGTTAGCTCTTCGTCGTCATAAACCACTTCTAGCTTATCTTCTATTTCCTTCCTTTTATTCACAGTCCCATTCATTCTTATCCCTATATATTATTATCTGTTTGTTGGGATATAAACTTTTGTCAAGTATGTAAAAATAATTTAAACTAGTAAGTGCCGTTTTTCTTATTAAAATTAAATTAAGCTAATAATATGATAATTAATAAAAGAAAAAATTTTCAAAATTTCTTCCGTATAATTATTTATTATTCACTCTTTTTTAAATCCAAACACATCTCTCCAAAGCTCCTCTAAGCAGCTAAACAGATAATGTACATATAACAGCACCTATCAACGATAAACCTGATAAAAGCTGATTCCAAATCTTGAAGTCAGGTAACTTGTTCATTATTCTAAGATTACTTCATCACTGATGTGAATAATAGACGTATAAACGATAAGTCATAGCCGTCAGTAAATATATATATCTCGGTTTTACCAATTCACTTTATATATATCATAGAAGGTCTTGTGATCTAACGATACAAATACATCCTTCGGATTTGTATGATATTTCAGACTTAAGTTTTTATAAAAATCATTCAAACAATTTATATATGACTATATCTTACAATTTCGCCTATATAGTTATTTATAACTTATCGGGAAAAACTATATATTACCGCCTATTGATCTACTCTTAATGGAATACAAGCTAAGGGACATAGTGAACGATAACGGAGAAGTAGTTAATGTACCTAAAGGATTTTCAGCGATAATGCTCGATAAAAGACTAATGCTTATAAGAGGAAGAAACTCTATAATACTCGTTAAGGTTTTTAAAAACCTCTATGCAATGAGAGCTGTGATAAACGGAAAGACGTATTATCGATTTGTGACATATGACAGTAAAATAATAGAGAACGGAAGTATAGTTTTACCAAGAAAGTATAAGGACAATAATATCATGAAAGCTCTGGATTTAGTAATAAGAAAATTGGAAGAAGTAGAAGACATTGACAAGATAAAGGACGCAATATTTTACCTTTACTTAGCAAAAAACTGCCTTAAAGGAGACAAACAGTCGTGTACCGAGCTTGAAGAACAGTTGTTCTTTGAAGCAGAACCTTGAATACATTCAGATCTTACCCAAACGTCCTTTTTCTTTAACATTCAAATATTCGTAAACTAGTGAGATAAATTGATGATCTTGTTCCTTTTCTTTAGTTACAATGTATCTGAGTGTTTCTAGCTCTAAAGAATTTACATTGTAGATTAGAATGAAAAGACCTGTAGGTTTGTGAATTACGGCCACAATACCGTTCCTGAAAACCAGTAGTTTTAGCGTATCTCCTTCTACGGTTTCAATGGGCTTCAGTTCTAACGGGTTCAGCCTAGTTATCTTGTTTTCCCATAATACTCTAAGCATTCTCTCTTCAGCTTCTCCTATCCCTTCAAGCTTTGAAAACTCTTTAATTATATCCATTCACAAATTTTTAAGGACACAAGGTTATTAACTATTTACTTTGTTAGTCGGAGTAACTGATGAAGGTGAACTTGCTAGAAGTATTGCCAAGTATCTCAAACAAGTGATTATCATCGACTCACCACAGAGGGTAATAAAGGAAAGGCCTAACGTTGTAATCCACACATTTGAGGTGCCTTACGATGAAGCTAATAGAAACCCCTCGGCTGCGTGGAATATTAACACATGGTATTCCATTAACGTGGCTAGGAGCGCTCACAAAGTCAACTCCACTAACGTTTTTCTATCGACTTTCATGGTATTTGATGGCAAGAAAGGTTATTACACCGAGACTTCCACTCCCAACCCACTCAACTATTACGGACTTAGCAAGCTTGCAGGAGAATCTGGAATTATGGCTCTCGGTAATTACTTAGTGGTGAGACTTGGGGCATTATATTCCACAACTTATAGAGGAATATTTCACCCTTTTGTTAAGGGTATCTTGAGAGGAAGGAGAGTAATAAAATGTAATTCTAACTTTTACGTATCACCGATAACCGTTGAGGAGGCTTCAGAGATAGTCTCTAGCTTGATAAAGAGAGGGATTAAGGGAGTCGTCAATGTAGGAGGGAAAAGGAAGAGTGCAGTTGAGGTTTGTGAACAACTAGGCGATATGTTTAACGCTAAAGTAGTTCCATTTGAAGGAAAATACTACGATTTTTCTTTAGATGATTGGCTCCTAAGAAGTCTTGGATTCACCGTTAGAAGTTAAGAAGAAGTTATATCCCTTCTTAATCATCAATCTGTCCATCTCGCTTACGAAGTTCTGCATGTAAAAGTCAATATAAGGAAACTTAGTCGTTATCGCTTCCTCCCTTAATAAACTGACTATTTTACCGAGCCTCTCAAGCTTCTTTTCACCGCTCTCCTCTAAGTATAGAAACCTCATTATCTCTCTACCCGTAGTCCTCGATAGATCTCCATGACGCAGGTATACTAATTTTAACAGTAAATAGAGTGAACGTGAAACCCTGCGTAAGAGTTCATCAATATTTTCCGCATTTTCTATCGAGTAAACATTTTCAAAGTATAATTTTTCAACTGTCTCGATTTTCATAAAAGAACTATCTCATTACACATTTAAATTTTTATGCCAGATACTGTCTTATGTCACTGGAACTTCTACTCAGTAGATTTCTTTATTACGTCGAGAAAGGAGATCCGTTACCTGTAGCCTTCAAAAAAGCTCGTAAAATGGGGAGATATAAGATCGATAGTAATGATGCTTACGAAAAAGCAAAATTGTTGGTACTCCAATACCT
Source organism: Stygiolobus sp. CP850M (assembly GCF_037389425.1). Classification (NCBI taxonomy): domain Archaea; kingdom Thermoproteati; phylum Thermoproteota; class Thermoprotei; order Sulfolobales; family Sulfolobaceae; genus Stygiolobus; species Stygiolobus sp. CP850M. Next base: position 8,200 of record NZ_JBBHKR010000040.1, on the reverse strand, counting down.
TTCTTTGAAAGGGAGAAGTAGGAGGAAAAAAGTCAAGGAATTCTTGCAAGGAAAAGGAGCGATAGTTTTCCCTGATTGGATGGAAAAAAGGTTGTCAGGACTTTACGACATAGGAGAGCTAAAAAAGTCGTTGATAAGAAAAACCACGTGGTTTTGGGTTAACACTCTCAAAGCCGACGAAGACAAAGTGATTAAGAGTTTAGAGAACAAAGGTGTAGTATTGGAGAGAGATAAAGATTATCCTTTTTTGTATAAATTAATAAATGGTAATCTCTCTAAGACGGAAGAGTTTAGAGAATACAAAGTTGTAATTCAAGATAAAGCGAGTGTAAGCGTGGTTGCGACACTTTCCCCTAAAAAAGGTGAGAGTATATACGATATGACCTCAGCACCAGGTGTAAAAGCAACACTAATTATGGTGCTCACTGAAAACGGAGCTAAACTTACTCTTAGTGAGGTAGAGTATAAGAGATTAATAAGGGAGGTCAACTTCATGAAAAACGTCGGAGTAAATTTGGACAGAGTTAATATTATACACGGTGATGCCACTCATTTAACTTTCTCTAAGAAATTCGACAAAGTTTTACTAGACGCCCCGTGTAGCTCTTCAGGTATGATTTCAAACGAGCCAACGGTACTCCTTAGGTTGACAGAGCGTAAAGTTTTAGAGTTGTCAAAGTTGCAGAAGCGGCTTTTGGATAAAGCCCTATTTTTATCAAATACTGTAGTATACGCTACATGTTCCATATTCCCAGAGGAGGGAGAAGCAGTTATTAAGAACGTTAGTCATAAAGTAGTCTTTTCCAAACGCTTCATACCTTATATTCACGGCACAGAGGGCTTTTTTGTGTCAAGGCTTGAGGGATAACTTAAATATCCTTTACTAATTAATTTTCTTATTCTCCTTGACTTTAGGTAGTCTCTAATGTTCATATAGTATTACCTTAACGAACAAGGTTTATAAGAGAGAAGGCAAATAAAAAGGCAAATAAAACAATAATAATAATCCAAGACATCAGAGAAACTTGTAAATTTGAAGCGGTATATGATGTAGAGTATTATTCAAAGTATGAAAATAACGATATTACTCCCCTTTTTCTTTACCCTTAAATAGTTCCTTATCCTTAAACTTTTTATGCTACTCTTAGAATTGATCAAAGATGATAGAAGACCTAACTAAACTATTAAATGAAGTAAAAGCGAAAATATATAAAGAAAAGGAGGAGTTGATAAAAGATATCACAAAGGTCACTTCTTCAATTCATGATAATATAGCTTCAGAAATCACAAAAGCTAAGAAGGAAGGGAGAAAAGTAGATGAAATAGAGAAGGAGTTCAAAGAGTTACTAAGTAAGCTCGATAAGTTAAAGGAAAACCAGGGTAAGATGAGCATAAAGGACATAAAGAGTGCTTTAGATACTTACATTAAAAAAGCTGAGGATATAGTAGAAAAATTAAAGAAAAAATAATGAATTAACAATCTTTTTATCCTATTTCTTTTACGCCTATTCTATCAATATTACATGACCCTGCTCTTAGGTCACGTTATTATACTCACGAAGATTACTGCTATAGAGAACAAACCCATTATATCAATTCCCTTCACTAATCCTTCGACACCAAGCACTCACCTATGAACCCCAGAATTATATTACCTATTCCGCCTACCATGCCTCCTATATTATATGCGAATCCTGATAGGAATCCTCTTAGCTCTGTGGGAACAGCATCAGCTAATAGAAGAGGCATCAGAGGCCAGAAACCAGTAGAAAATGCGTATAATATTACCCCTATTATAGGTATAATAATAGGCACATATAGGAAAGGCACTGCTAATGGTAGGGATATTAAGAGACCAATTACACCAATATAAATTAGTTTCTTTTTATCAAACCTATCCGCTAACCTACTGAACAGTATAAAAGATATTGCAAGCCCTATGTTTGCCACTGTCATTAAAATTCCTAAAGTGTCAGAGTTCAAGTGTAAATACTCGTCTGCAATTACGGTGTAATAGCCGAATACGGCAAAATAGGCTAAGAACATTCCTATCATTCCAGCCGTAGCTCTAATAAGAACAGGGAGATAGTCCTTAATCCTTATACTAAAATGGGCCGTGTGAGAAGAAACACGCTCTTCCGCAATAAATTTCATATAGGGAACTAGCATGAGAGGTAAACTACCCGTTAGTAACAGTAGCCGAGGGTCTCCTCCCAGAAATATATACGAAACTCCAGTCAGTGCATAACCTATACCATATCCAGCCTGGACTATACCAGTTACTATCCCTTTCATATTATACGGGGCGTTCTCGTAAGCTAACACAGTCCCTGCAGTCCACTGTGCACCCATAAATATCCCTTCAAGTAGCCTTGAAACATAAAGTACTTCTACGTCAGGAGCAAAGGCTAATAATAACTGAAAGAGAGAGTAACCGGCTGTTCCGATAATTAAAACTGGTTTCCTACCTATTCTGTCAGCCACATTTCCGAAGTACGCTCCGCCTATCACCCTTCCTATTAGCCCTAAGGCGAAGAGCACTGTGTAGCCAAAGAAATTTAGCCCGTAAACTCTCTCTAGGTAGGAATAGACGTATGTCAACAATAACAAGTCATAAATGTTACCTGCCCAAGCAAAGGTTGACGCAATGGTCGAGTGGATGTAATTTTGAGGCATAAAAAATTGAAAATAGATTTAAAATAAAAGGTTGTTTGTATTATACTTTTACAAATTAATATAAATCAAAGAGTTGTAATAAAATCTTTTCAGCTTAAGTTCGAAATTCTACATTACAGTTCCCAAAACCGTTTTTCATGAGATTAGAGACAAGCTTAGGTAAATTTTTTATTAATAGTTGGCGTTTCGAATTACTATGAAAATAGGACTAGCTGGATTAGGTATAATGGGCTACAGAATAGGGGGAAATTTAGCAAAAGCTGGAAAACTACACTTAGTTTACAACAGAACGGAAAGAAAAGCAGAACAGTTCAGTAAAGAATACGGTGTTAAGTACGTTAAAGATCCCATTGAATTACTGAAAGAGGTCGACGTGTTGATAACAATGCTAGCTGACGACGATGCTGTTAGCAATTTCTTAACACCTTTGATACCTTATAGCAAGGGTAAAATTATAGTAGATATGTCTACTATATCACCCTCAGTATCGATTGAAATTGCAAAGAAAGTTGCAGAGAACGGAGGTTTCATGTATGATGCACCAGTTATAGGTACTTCAGTTTTCGCTGAACAAAAGAAGTTGACAGTATTATTGGGAGGTCCAGAGGAGAAATTAGACGTGGTTAAGGAGATACTTTCTGAAACTGCGTCAACGATCCTCTACATGGGAGGAAACGGAATGGGATTATATGCTAAGCTTGTAAACAATTTGATGGTAGGTGTTTATGTAGCCACACTAGCCGAAGCGTATAACTTCGGTGTAAAGTCTGGATTAAAGCCAGAGGACGTATACAAAGTCCTAGCCTTATACGGTAGTGCTAAGTCTCCAACCTCCGAACTGAAGGTACCTAAAATGATCAACAATGATTATTCAACTCAGTTTGCAATAAAACATATGAGAAAAGACCTAGAAATAATAACAAAAGAGACACAGAATATTAAGGTAATTAACCCGTTGTCGTCACTAGCTTTACAGTTGTACAGGATGGCAGAGGCTATGGGCCATGGAGAGAACGATTATGTTGCTGTTTTAGAAGTATATCGTAAAGGTAACAAATAGAGTCTTAATATTAAAAAAATCTCGGCTAAATAAGTAATCTCTTTTTATCCTTTCTCAAATACTCTACGATATGCTACAGAAAGTGATACAAAACTATTTTACTTATTTCGTTAGTAATAAATATCTATCTCCTCGTTCCTTAACTATTAAGTCTACTAGCTCATCTGGGACTGTAGCTTTCCTTTCAAAGAGAAGTAATATCTCATCAAAGTTATTTAGCACCTGCTTAAAGAGCTTACCCACGAAATCTTTATTATATATAGATGGAATGGCCTCTACTTTATAGTAGTTTCCTTGGTCGATATAGTCAGCAAATTCTATCTCCATTATTTCCTTAACTCTACCGTCTCTCTTAGCTCTACTTTCAATCATAGGTATAACGACTCTTTTACCTTTTAGATTTTCTATTACTTCAACTTTTTTCTTTAACTCATCAACAACTTTAAAGAATTTCACCATATAATATGTAGCAATATCCGTTAAGAAGACTTTGTCTTTAGTGTCATACTTCGCGTGAAACTCAGTGTAAAGCCAGTTATATGCTTCGATTATTTCATCGCGTCTATTGGCAATTATGTCAAAGAACTTTATCTTTAGACCCTTTGTTAGAGCTACGTTTAGTAATTGCATTCCTACTACTACATCTCCGTCCAAGACTTTGTCTACTGGATAAGAGGAGTTCGGTGTCACTGCTAAAGGCTCCGCTCCAATTCCATAAAGTACACCGTCCTCTAAGTCTGTATAGGAGTAAAAGACTATTCTATAGTGATTAAGGAATTGCGAATTGGGGTACCATTCTAAATACTTTTTTAATCCGTCCTCCTTTACTTTTTCGATTTCATCGTAAATCTTTTCAAAAGCGTCCTCGAATTTCTTGAAGTTACCGTCAAGTCTACCGTAAGGTACAAATATAGGCTCTCCGAATTTAGGAGATAAATACCTCAGCCCATAATACTTAGCTACATCGTTAAGGTTTACGTCCATAACTGTCTTTATAACCTCTCTCATATGTTGGTTGAGTGAATCTATATGGAAGATCTTCTTTTCTCCTCTCTTTAGTAATGCCATAGTGTTTATTTGAGAGCGTTAAAAATAAATCTAGTGATCGTAATATAGTGAGCTTATGACATCTAGTAACGATATCGTCTATTTAACATTACTTGAACTGTTTACGTTATTAACTTTCGCTCAGTTAGGAAGACTCATAACCCAAAGATTCTACCTTCCTATTATCATAGCTGAAATAATAGTAGGTATAACGCTGAGCCCTTACGCTATAGGCGGATATATTGACAGTTTGATCGGGTTGCCTATCTTTGAAGTTAATTCCTATCTTATTCTTTTTGCGGATTTCTCTGTGGTCTTACTGATATTCGCCGCTGGTCTCTCTCACGGATTCAAAGGTTTAAAAGAGTCTGGATTACCAGGCTTTATAGCAGCTACAGCCGGTGCTGTAATTCCCACATACTTAGTTTACGCCACTTTCACCCTCATTTACAATACAACAGTCTCCGCTATTATGGGAGCCGCAAGTGCAGCGACAAGTCTGGCTGCAACTACTTCGATTATTGAAGAGTACAAACTTTACAAACATGATTTCACGCGACTGGTTATATCTGCAGCAGCTTTAGATGATGTTGTATCACTTATCATTTTGTCCGTAATTCTTGAGCTAGTCACACTAAAAGCTCTTTCAGTTAGTCAGATAGTAGTTAGCGTGATAGAAACGGTCTTAGCGTGGTTAATAATTTTGTTCTCAGCAGTATTCATAATTCCTAGAATAATTTCTAGAATAAAAGATGATTTAATTAACAATGTTTCATTGGTAATACTTTTCATTTTAGTCCTGATAATGTTACTCTTAGGCTTTTCTCCCGTAATTGCGTCCTTCGTAGCCGGTGTGGCGATCGCTGAGAGCGTAAAGTCAGAAAAAATAGTTCAGTTCACTTCAACATTACTTTCTATCTTTGGGCCTGTTTTCTTCATATACGTCGGGATGGAGACCCCATACACCACGTTCCTTAACTTGTATGATTTATCCCTAGGTCTTCTATTAAGTTTTCTCGCTATTATAGGGAAAATAGCCGGAATATTTCCGGTTGCATTTTTCATTACAAAGAGTGTAAGAAGGTCGATCATTGCTTCAATAGGTATGCTACCGAGGGGTGAAGTAGGGCTGGTAGTAGCTACTCTAGGTCTTACCTCGGGTATTATAGATACTAATCAGTACTCTCAGATTATTATTATGGCTATAGTAACAACCATTATAGGCGGATTTCTGTTCTCCTATCTTGTAAGAAAGTGGATTCTGACTACTTAAACAACCTTTAATTTAACTTTTAAAAGCCATAAGTACAAAGTGATGTCTATGGTTTGGAAACGCACTATAAGTGCTAAAGCCCTAGAAAAAGCTAAATTCGCGTCAGTTAAAATAGACGATAAAGTAATTTTCATTGCAAACGTTAACGGGACCCTATACGGAATGGATGCAGTTTGCAGTCACGCCAGGTGTATACTAACATTATTAGATGAACAAAAGCTCACAGTGAAATGCCCATGTCACCATGCTGTTTTCGACCTTAAGACTGGAACAATGTTAGAACCTCCTTTCGTTGCACCAGATGCGCCTAAAGAAAAACTGGGACTAAAAACATATCAAGTAAGAGACAACGGAGGATGGATAGAAGTAGATATTTAAAATAAATTTTATCCCTACTAAAACCGATTAGCTCATTAAAGGTCTTATTAAGTAGGTAATTTTCAGTAGAGATTTCTTAAGCTCCCGAAAAATTCTTTATATGGGTAATTAAGCTCTCATTTTTATCTTAACCTAATTAGATATAACCTCTTGGTTGATTGACATATTCTTCTTGATTTTCTAACGTATTAACCGCCTTATGAGCTCCTCAACCGTATTCTTTCTTTCCTCATCAGCTAGTCCAGTCTAATCTGAGGCACTTAAAATTCCATTGTTAAATCGAAAGTGGTGAGTATATATTAAAGTGAGTCCAAAAGCTAAATGCGGTGAATGACAAAGACACAATCTTTAATTGACTATATGAAACTCCCTTATGAATATAGCTTCATGAATATAGCTTCTTGATTTCATATTCTGCTACTCTATGAAAAATACTAACTTGTCTTAAGAAGAATAAAAACTAAATAAGAAAGTGTTAAGTAGTTTGTTTAACTTGCGTTAATTGAGCTCCACAATTCCCACAATATTTTGCACTAGGCGGATTAATGTAGCCGCATTTGGGGCACTTGATCGGCATTAAAGAAGCTCCACAATTAGGACAGAACTTAGCCGCAGCAGGGATAATCGCTCCACAATTCCAACACTTCTGCGTATTTTGTTGGGTCTGTGAGTATTGGCTACTTTGTTGGTATTGTGGTTGAGTATATCCTTGCTGGTATGTTTGTCCCTGCTGGTATGGCTGAGAATACGGTTGACTGTATTGACCATAGTTAGGCTGGGGATATTGCGGTTGAACTGGATATAAGGGCGGAGCACTCATAACAGCCATCATAACTATATTCATGATCTGGTCTTCCTGCATCAGATCCCTGGCTATATTATATGCGTCGTATGCAGCTCCTGCACCTCCTAGTAATGTAAGCAACTTGTTGTGTAAATCCTCGTCCGAAAGTACTGCAATACCACCGGAAGCTAGTAATGGTAACATATCTTGCAATAAGTCGGTCATTCCAGTCTCTACCATAACATAATTAGGACCTTGACAAATCCTTACAGTATAAGCTTTATTTGAACCGGTTAAATAACCCAAAAGGCTCGTATGTTGTGCTTGTATTATTGCAACGTTCTGTCCAGACATAGGATAAACTTGAAATCCTTGACTCATCAGATACATCGTAACCTGCTGGACTACATATTGGAGGTTTACGGGATATTGAGTAGGAATCATTTGTTGCTTACCGCCTAACCCTACAGGTTGCATACAGATCATCATGTTTGACATTCCTGAGGAGTTACTCATAGGGAAGTTAGGATAGCCGAAGGGTTGAAAACTCATTCTAACCATTCTTAAGAAGACCTAATTATAAAAACATTATGTTAGTGAAAACAATAGAGTAAACATTAGACTCCTTCCCTGATTTCTTATGAAAATGAGAGTAAGTATCATGGTCAATATATTAGAAATGAGAGCAAACTAGGGTATTATAGTTTATTGGACGTGATAAGGCCCTGTTGATATGACAACCGTGTCGATACCAAGTACTAGAAAAGGTCTCTCTCCAAGAGCTCAACTTATCCATGATAATTTGGTCGCTATCATTAGTGGATTATTACGTAAAAATAAGAAGCAAGCGTTTCAAGCTCTCAGTGTGGACAACAATTTTGTTAATTTAATATAATTTTATTCAACAATCTTTTCTCGTTCTGTAAGAAATTGTTTTCGCGTAATACTATTTAAGGGTGAGCACGGGGTTTTTATCTTGGTG
>NZ_JBBHKR010000039.1:0-3429 GCF_037389425.1 Stygiolobus sp. CP850M | reverse complement strand
CTATGTAGACGAAATAGTCAAGAGCACTTGCATCTAATTCAAATATCGGTAGTTCTGGTACCCAACCTACTCGTTTTGAAGCGTTCCTCTTGTCTTTTGTTATACTAATACCGTCTATAAACACATCGCCCGAGTTGGGTTCTAATACTCCTACAATAACCCTGATGGTCGTCGTCTTCCCTGCACCGTTCAGACCAACGAATCCAACGATTTCCCCATCATTTACTGTGAAAGTGACGTCATCGAGAACTTTTCTTTTGCCAAAATACTTTGTAATTCTCTCTACTTTAATCATTGTTTTTTCCATCGTAAGGTTTTATTTCTACAATTTAAAGTTATTGCTAACACCCTTATAATGTCTAGAAGTGTGTCGCATTCGCACTGTGTTAACCCATAGCGTGACTTTTCCTTAACTTTTAATTGCTTCTAATTCCGCCATGTGGTACACCTCTTTAGGGAATAACTCCGAGTGCTGCGAGAAAGACAGAAATGGGGGAGAAGAAAGGGGATGGAAATAGCAGTTATAGAATCAAGGAAGTCAGCAATAGCCTAAAGGTATAAGTAGATTCCCTGCTAGACGTGGAACTGACACGGCGTTAGGTATTAAGGATAAAGATGAAGTTGAGGTCGAGTCGTTCAGAAAGAGATTTAGGCGCGAAGTTAACGGTTACAGAAAATATAAGGGAGGATTATGTGTTCACGTATTCGTCTTCGGTGGACATTAGAGGCGGAAATTTGAATACGGTCACGGTCTTAATTTAAACCTTCTCGCTAGCGATCTAACAATAGACCTATGAAGAAGTACTCAGTCCTTGGAAAGTTTTTACGCTCAGTATCAAAAATCCGCCCTTTAACCCTTACGTTCCTTTCACGTTGAAATAATGTAGTTATTATTTTTAAAACGACAGTATGATTACCAAACGCGTTATAGTCCTTCAGAAAGGAGTGAAAACCGTCATTGGATGCTTGCGTCGGAGAGATCAGAATATATACCAGTTTTGCGTATACAATAATATGTCAGACGTGATAAGCGTAAGGGTTAAAAAAGGATTAAAGGAAAAGGCTGAAGAGTTAGGGATAAATATTAGGGATGTGGTTGAAAAAGCTTTAGAAAAAGCCATTGAAGAGAAAGAGAAGGAAGAGTTAAAAAAGCTTGCAAGTGACATTAAACAACTAATGAAAGACGTAAGCGAAGAGGAATGGGTCGAGGCTATAAGGAGAAGTAGAGATGAAAGGTAAAGATGGAAGGCTATTTGCTTGATTCATCTGTCATATACCCTTTGTTGGATTACATAGATAAGGTTGACGTGAAAAAGGTCTACATTCTAGACCTCACCTTTTATGAAGTAGGAAATGCAATATGGAAGGATTATAGGATCCATAAGAAGATTAAAGACCCCTTTACATTAGCTAAACTCTTTCATGAATTACTTAGGAAGTTTAACGTTTTAAGGGATTTACCAATGCAAGAGGTAATAAGGGTCGCCGTAGAGAGGGGTTTAACATATTATGACGCATCTTACGTCTTCGCAGCTATTAGCAGAGGTTTGACGTTGGTTTCTGACGATAAAGACTTACTGGAAAAGGGTAGTGCGATATCCTTTAAAGAATTCATTAAGACACTTTAAAGGACAATCCTTTTGTCCTCGACACTACTTCCTTGAGTATTTCAAAGGCTAACATGCTGTAATGTTCAAGTCCTATCTTGACCGTCCAATTTTGAGTCTCCACTTACGGCAGTCGAATGGTGTTTTGAGAGAACTCGGACTGCTATATCGTGGTTTTTACTTACCACTAGAGATTCGGGTGTGAACTTACGATTAACGTTGAAATTAATGTTACTGAAAGGTTTACGTTATCTGTCGGTGAGATAAATTGGATGAATCGACATAGACTCTACATGAAAAAACTTGAATGCAATGCCCTAACTTTTTAACCTGCCGGCTTAGATAAATTAAATATATGATATTGTTTATAAGCGACCTGCATAAGAGCCTTGATGACAAAGAGGAAATTGAGTCAGTTAAATGGCTGCTAAACATCTTAGATGAGCTAAAACCAGATTACTTAATCGGGGCCGGCGATTGGGGAGAAGGGATGTCAGCAGCTGATTTTTCCGATATTCTCTCAAGGACTAAGTTAATAGCAGTTTACGGTAATCATGAGAATTTCTCGATGGTGAAGAACTTCTCGATTAGAGATGGTCAAATAATAAGTGTTGGAAACATGAAGGTCACGGGGATTAACGGCCTAATAGGGGACGACGAGAATTACGGAATACCTCCTAATAAGTTCCTAAAAATAATAAGCAGATTAAGAGACAAAAATGTAGACGTACTAATTACTCACCAACCTCCCTACCTCCCCGAAATATACCCTAAAATGAGATACAATGAGGCTGCGGAATTGATGCTACAAGCCTTAGAACAGATCAAACCTAAGCTCCACCTAAACGGTCACATGACTGACGGTTGTTACTCCTATTACGAATTCGAATGGGGTAAATACCTCAGAGTAGATAGCTCATCCAAATTCAGATGCTACGCGATAATTGATAAGGACGTAACAGTCTATCAGAGAGGAGAGGAAGTCTTCAATTTCAGTCTATAATTCCTAAATTGTAACGAGTTTTTATCATGAACCCGTTTATCAGTAAAATTAAAATGAAGAGATAAACGCCTTTACCCTCCACATATGTCCTCCAATGAATTGTATCAAGATTTATCTCATAACAATATTCTGAAACTCTAAGAGTAATAATCTCGCTTCGTGAAACATTAGGAGACACATTCCACTAAACGTACAGGGTTTAAGAACCATTATTAAGGAGTACTGACAAACGAAATCGGTGTGTTTTAGTTATTCGATGAGGATTGACGCGACGACAGAGGACGATGAAGTTAGCTGGAAATAAATCCTTACGATAAGTATAAGGACGTGGACGTTTCAAGAAATTGGGGAAAATCTAGCTGAGGGGTAGATAGCATAAAGTTTAGACACTACTCTTCTAACTTCTCTTTGTGATGACGACGCTCATCTCCAACTTAATGGGACGTGTGGGAAGGTAAATTTGCTAATTCTTAGAAGGGTTAAAACTTTGGCCACGAGAGTCCTTCTTCAAGGGGCTTTCTTACTAACTCGACAGCATATCAGGTGTAATTATGAATTTATTTATGAACCCCCTTAAGCGGAAAGAGGAAGTCTGTTCACATGAAAACAAGAATAGATCTTTTTATATCAAAGAAAAATATCTACTAGCCGATTATTACAGAAAACTTTATTAACTTTAAGTAGTGAAATCAGTATGGGAATTATATGGGTATAAAAGATAAACTAAAAGATGCGGCAAAGAAAACAGAGAACGTAGCAAAAGATATGGCTGAAGAGGCAAAGAAAGCTGGGGAAAAAGCTGCAGAAAAGGCTAAAGAA
>NZ_JBBHKR010000038.1:0-19509 GCF_037389425.1 Stygiolobus sp. CP850M | reverse complement strand
ACGCCAGTAGTACCTCTGGTATATTTATAATGAATACGAAAATACAGAGACCAGCTATCCCGAAAGTGTCTTTACCTACCATTGACGACATCATCAGACTAGTTAAGGAATACATAAAGACGGTCGTGGTAATTGACGCTGAAGAGTTGGCCCTGAAAGCAGGAAACATTAAGGCTGTAAATTCGGTATTGGTCGGGACTATGCTCTCAGTAGGTAAATTGCGGGACTTTGTAGACGAAAGTGTGCTTCTCGATTCCCTTAATGAAGTTAATAGGAAAGCAGTTTATCTTGGTATGGATAATTATAGCGTCCTATAGAGAATTCGGGAAAAAGATCAAATTAGCATCGAAACTGACCGTTTGTCCCTACACTTTCATTTCAATCATTTTATGTTCATTCATGATCGAGTGTAGGGACTTAGCCCTTAACCACAGGTGGGTCATGGGACTCTTTCGAGCCCAAAGGCACGGAGCTCACATCTCTGCAATCACTCCCACACTTTTGGGCTTAAATTTAAACTGCAGTTGGTTGCCTGGATGAGTGGGGTCTATTTTAGGTTTTTTAATACGACTTCCGTTACCACCTTTTCTTTGTATAGTAATATATTTACCTATTTTAATAATACCTTCATCAGAAAATGAAATTGGTTGTTTAATAAAAAATGATATCACGTCCTGAATATTAAACATGCAGAGAATATCATCTCTTTTATCCCAAATTGCAAGGATTCTCAAATCCTCCTCATCTCTTATAAAAATTTCCTTTAATATTATGCTTAGATTGTCCTTGATAACCTCAATTTACTATCATTTTCTCAATTTCTTCTCCTATCTTATCGTCTAATTTCTGAATTCCTGGCATTGGCTTGAAATTAAAAACATAAATTAAAAATAATCTTAATAATCTCTAGAAATGTGATTTGATATACTAAAGGCTGTTATTTCAGTTTCATATTTAATAATATTGCTTAAATCATATATCGAGATAAGCTTAGTTAGGAATCTCGCATCATGATTTCTCGTTCTGGTTATTCTGTGTATGAGTTCATGGACTACAATATATGTAAGGCAACCTTCACTAAGAGTGTCCAACACGTTCTCATTTATAATTACTGAATCGTTCTTCCAGTCATAATATGCTATTGATTTCATTTTTTTAGCTTTGATATTAATAATAGTTACATTCTTTATTAGCTCTAATGCTCTACTCTTTATTCTATCTAATTTATTCTGTCTCGTTATTTCCATATAACCACCTCATTATTTGAGATTTTAGATCATCGAGCATTTGGTTTCTAACATATTCAGCCGCTTTTATGATATCCACGGTATTCCGGCAGTTTTCATAAATATCCGAAATTAAATTAATGGTTAGTTCGCTCTTTTTACTAATTATATAATATTCAGCGTCTTTAGGAGATTTGTTACTAATTGCTTCCTCTATTCTTTCTAAGCACTTTCTTAAATTATTAAAACTGATATTATTACAACTATTTCCAAATTCTTCTATCAATGTATATTTTAATGAATATAATATTTTGTCCAATTTATTCATTTTAGTAATTTTTTCCGAGTATTCCAAAATCTGGTTATAAATAGTTTTTAATTTCTCAAGAACGTCCTTTGTGCTTTGCTTTCTCGTAATCCACTCCATTTTCAGTTTATCAAGTATTTCTAAAATTTTCTTATAGAAAGGATCACTATCATCATTTGTTATTTTCCTCGTGATCAACATGAAAAATGCATAAACGTTATCATTACTTTCTTTTTCTTCAATTTTATCGATATCTCTTATAAAATCTTTATCAATAATTGCCCAATCGTCTTCATTGAAGGGAGATACTTCGGATTTGCTGTAAATTAAATCTAAAATTTCCTCTAGTAACTTATGTGATTTTCTAGATACGTTTTTACCTAAGTATTTGTATATGAGTCTCAGTAGTATTTTAATTGTCTCTATGTCTTCCTTGTAAATTATTTTTGCAGATGCGGCTGATGAAGGGCTCAGAGAGTTATAAAACTTCACTATAGCTGCTAATTTATTAACTAAAACTTTTGAGTGAGAGAGCTCCTTTATAATGTTCTCATCGATTTCTGTTACAAATCGAATATTTGGTAAATCATAATAAAATGCTATCTTCTTTATCTTATCTTCATATTTAACAACCCAGTTCTCTTGTCTTTTTATGTCATTTCTTAGTTCATCCAAGTCAATACTTAAATCTTCGTTATTAACTTTCAATGATTTTAATTCCTTCTTGATCTCCTCTAAGAATGCCTTAAAACTAGTTTCCTCACTCTCCTCATCCTTTAAAACTTCTTTTAGACCATTTAGAATCCGGTCGTCCTGAGATAGTAATAAGTTATAATTATTTAATGTGTCCCTTAAGTTTGACAGAAGTCCAATAGAATCTACAACTAAACCAGACTCCTTACCGGGTGCTGGTCTATTGACTCTTCCGATAGCTTGTAGTAATTTATGGCCATAAATGGGTTTATCTAAATACATTACTCTTAATTGCGGTGCGTCAAACCCTGTTATGAGCATATCAGTTACGATGAGAATTCGGGGATCTGGCAAGTTTTTGAAATTATCTTGAATTATTTTATTAATTTCATCAAAATCATTAATGCCATACTTTTTTCTTAGCTCCTCCATGTATTGTTTAATGTCTTGATCGCTCTCATTATATTTATATGTCATAACAATTTCTGACCAATTTCTGGCTTGTTCGCCATATAAGTCCACGAGGTGTTTATCAAGAGCCCTTTTCATCAATACACACGCTTTTCTGTTAGCCATAACAATCATGGCCTTAAATTTGAATTTAGATAAGTTTAATTTAGATAAATCCTTAAGGTCTTTGATAAAGTCTATGGTTTGGGTATCAACTAAAATTGATTCAGCAATATATTTAGCTAACGCGTCTATCCTGTTGGGGTTTAATAAGAAAACCTTAATCTGATTTATTACTCTCTTTAACTCATCATCAGAAATTTTTACATCTCCCTCTAAATACTCACTGATATCTTCACCCCTATCTTTCTCTCTCTTAAGGTATTCATCGATGTACTCTTTCAGCGTTTTCTCATCTAACTTAAACTTTATTCCATCTTTTCCTTCGGTAATAGATTTGTATATTATTTTTAGAGTAAAGCCGTCCTCAATCGAATTGTTTATGAAATACGCATCTAGATAATATTCTTTTGACTCTGGATAAGAGAACTCTTTTATTGTATCCTTATAGTCCGTTTTGAAAATAGGAGTTCCAGTAAAACCGAAGCTTATAGCTTTTGGAAAAACTAATTTTCTAACGGAAGCCAGACTACCATATTGACTTCTATGAGCTTCATCTATTAGAAATAAAATCTCCATTTTCTTAGAAGCCCCTAATTTGACACATTCCTCAATTTTAGCCTTATCATTAAGTTCCGAAAGCCTACTCATTATCCTTTCGTATTCTAACGGATTTGAAGTCTTAAGATAATTCAAATATTCATCTTTCAATTCACAAAGAAGATTAATTATTCCTTCCCTCTCCTCATTTTCAATGTCTCCTTTTTGGAATTTCTGTATTGTCACTATATAAATACCACGTGGTGGACTCTTACTAATATTAAATTCAGATTCTTTAATCTGTCTTATTATATCATGAAGCTGATTAATACTGTTAATCAAGTTAATGTTTTTATACTGATTTAAGAAATAATCATCTATTTTAGAGATACTGTCAACATGTTGTCTCTCTAAGTCTTTCCTATCTACGACCATGAAAACTATAGGAAATCTATCAGAGTAATTAAGTAGGAATCTATATGCGATAAAGAACATTGTATAAGTTTTACCGCTTCCTAACCAATGCCATATTAGTCCTTTATTCTTACTGGACCTTCTATCTAAATATTCTTTTATTCTCTCAAAAGCTTTTTCGCCAGCAAAATATTGATTGTATCTTGCTGCTATTCTAAAGTAATCATTATCTTGTTTAAGAACGAAAACATAATATTTGATAAAATTAAGTAGAACTTTGGGATCTAAGAGGTTGTATATATTCTCTTTACCATTAACCTTCCAAACTTGAAGATTCTTAACCCTACTCTCGTGATTATAGTTAGGAAATATAGGAACATAACCCTTTTTCATGCCGATAGCCAATCCTATATGAACAATTTTGGCAAGTTCCGGAACTTCTTCTTCATACCTTGAAAGCTGCTTTAATGCCTCTTCTACTGAATCTGGAAGTGCTTCACTCTTTATTTCCGCCAAAACTAAAGGGATCCCGTTTATGAACAACGTAAAATCAGGTTCATCACTCTTAATACCTTTAAACCTTAATTCATGAGCATAAATAAATGAATTTTTGGACACGTTATCATAATCAATGAGTTTTATATTAAGGAGAGTAGATGGATCCGCTGGGTTTTCAACAGTTATACCGTGTTTTATATAATTCGAAAATTCCGATAAAGTAGAATTTTGAATCTTTCTTTTTATTTCATACAAGATCTTATTTATATCGCCATTAGATAGCTTATCAAATATATCCCTGTTTATCTCTTTTATTTTTTTATCTAGTTCTTCCTCTATGATATAGGACGGAGAGATACTATGTTCTTTAAGATCAGGATAAGAATTGGTAATATTTTTCCATCCTAGTTTTTCGATATTCTCCATAAAGTACTTATGATCCACCGAAATCTCTGGCCTCATCTGAGGTCGCCTATTGCGATCGAATTTACCCTTATCTTGCCTGTCATTAAGGCCGCTAATAATTTTTCTTTCAATTTCTTCATATAATCTAAATATTTTGTTTCAGTCTCAATTTTGTTATCAATTGTTGAAAGTATTTCTACTATTTTCTTCTGTTCTTCTAATGGGGGGATGGGGACTAATAAGTTCTCAAAAGTCTCTTTATTTATATGTGGTATACCTGTTCCTTTAGTTCTTTGTTTAAGAGTTTCAGCTTTTTTTAAGAGATAATAATATAAGTATTTAGGATAAATAATATTCTTATTACATTTTATACATACAAACGTAGAGGCAACTATACCTTTAAATCCTATAAATAAATCACCTGCTCCTGACCCATCCCATATCATAAGTATATCTTCCGGTTCAGCAACAATTATCTTATTTTCATTCGGATTGACATATTTTGGTTCAGATTCGCCTCTTAAATATTCAGCGGTTAGATATGGAAGATAATTATCATTCACTTTTTTAATGTAAAGTTCTTTAGGTTTAATTCCTTTCCTATATATAATAATATCTTTTAATTTTTTTACTTCCCAATTCTTTGGTATCTTTCCAATCTCTGTATCTTCAAATTCTTTATGCCATATCTTTCCAGTAATTAGTAAATTTAATGTCTTTTCTTTTGTTACTCTTAATTTTTCAATTAAATTTGTTGTATCTGTAATTATAAAATCTACAGTATTGAGAATTTCTACGATCTTCTTTTGTTCCTCTAGGGGAGGTATAGGAACTAATAAATCTTTAGCCCAAGAATCTACGTTGAGTCCCCATACCCCAGTTCCAGTATGATATTTTCTTGCTAATGGTTGGACAAAGCTCAAGTAATAGAATAAGAAATTAACATCTAAATTACTGACCTTAAGGAGTAACTTAGATATATGATGTGAAAATACTGCTTTATCCTTTTTATACAATTCAGGAAAGTGAACAATTGCAGGAGAACCTATTAATGAACCATCCTTAGATTGCTCAGTGTTTGCTATTACTATATCTCCTTCCCTTACGAAATGCCTCTCCTTTAACCTATCGCTTTTAATCCACGTCCATCCATCTTCCTTTAACCCTCCGCCTTCCTTGACGCTATTCAAAGTAAGGAAAAGATAACCGTCTGGAATTTCATCCTTTGACTTCTCACTACCACTATAACTTAAACCCCTCTGTAGTTCAGCAATCTCGCTTAATCTCTTTACTTCCCACTCCTTAGGAAACTCACTAAACTCAGTCTCATATTCAGTCAATTTTACTCACCATAATTCTAATTACTTCTTCTAGCTCTCTTTCCTTTTCTTCTCTTTCTTTTCTAATTTTCTCTATACTGTTCCATAATTCTTCTAGTTCTCTTATACTTACAGAATTATTACTTAGAGTTTTTGTAATATAATTATGTACGTTTAAATTATAATCATTTTTAATTACCTCTTCTATATTCACCACGCGTGAAAAGTTAGGTACAGTCTTGAATTCTTTATATACCTCCACAATCTTCTGAATATGTTCATATGTTAGCTTATTTAGTTTCCTAACTTCAGGGTGTTTAACATACAGATCTGTAGCATCTATGAAAAGGATCTTTCCTTTTCTTTCACTGTTTTTCTCTTTATTGAATATGATTATTATCCCCGACGCCTGAGTGTTATAAAATAGTTTTTCTGGAAGTAGAATTATTGCCTCTATTAAATCATCACTAACGACTCTCTCCCTAATAGTCTTCTCTTTTCCTTCTCTAAATAGAGCGCCTTGATCTAATATGATACCTACTTTTTCCTTAGCATAATATAACATTAATTGCACCCATGCCCAATCAGCCTTGTCATTAGGCGGAAATCCGTACTTATATATTTTACGTAAACTAATATCACTTCCTAACACCTCTTCTCCATACCCATCCTGATTCCATGGTGGATTTGCTATAACGTAATCTACTTTAAATTCAGATTTTTCAGCAAATTTAAGTTTTCTTAAACTATCTCCTACTTGTATTTCTACTAAGTCCTTAGGAATTCCATGTAATACAAAGTTCAGCTTAGCTATTGCTGCCATATCTGGATTATATTCCTGGCCGTAAAGCTTAACACTTCCTCCTTTTTCACTCACATATTTATAGGACTCTATTAACATAGCCCCAGATCCCATTGCAGGGTCTAATACATCCTTCCCAGGCTCTAGATCGATTAATCTTACCAAGAGTTTTATAACTTCTTGTGGTGTGTATACCTCTCCTTCCTTTCCTTTAGTTGGGGCAAATTGTGCTAGAATATACGTGTAAGCATCTCCTATAATATCGAAATTTATATGAGAAAAATCTAGGTTATCAAAAAGTCTTTTTATCTGATCAAGTTTTGATTTAAGTTCATTAGGTAAAGTTGTAATACCTAGCTTATTTAATAGGGCGATCATTAACTCCTTATTTATTATATCTGGGTTTAAAGTAGCAAATTTCACTAGTGCATTTTGAAATTCAGTTAAATAATCGCTTTTTTTAGTAACCTCATTCCAAGTTAATAGTTCTCCCGAATCTTCGTTATACATTTTAAACTCACTATTTGCCATAATATAGGCAACTTCTTTTGGAACATTTCTATCTTTAACTATTTGATTGACTTTATCTTCATATTTATCACTTATTGCCTTATAAAATAGAAATACTAATAATGATCTATAATCTAAGCCGAGTCTGATTAAATCGGCAGCTCTTTTCAATGTTGTAAACAAATCACCCTTAGATATTTCCGATTCTACTATTTGATATTTTACATATTTTTCGTCTAGTGCATTTTGAATTACTTTGATACATCCTTCCTTTTTTAAAATAGATAAAAATTCTTTAATAGCCCCTATATGCTCTAATTTCTTTTCGGAAAGTAACTTAGAGAAAAGGCTCTCCGTGTCTTTTACAGTAAATGGTTTGTCTCCAAAGTATTCAGTTAAAAAATTGTATCTTACCAAAACCCATCTGGGTAAGTTCTTTATGCAATTTGAGCTACTCATGATATAATGTTAGTCTAAACGAATATTTAAATGTACCGGTCTATATGTTTAATTTAGTAGACTAATATGGTAATGAGAAAGACAAGCTTGCCCTTCAAGGAAGCCAAATATTAGAAGCAGAAAAGCTTGGATTGCTTTTTCTTCCAACTTCTTTCTTTTCCCCTCACGATAGTAAATAAAATGAAAAAGTAGAATGCCTTAAAACTCATCATAGTTCTCTCTAGTATAGATCGCTACAGATATCACTAAACCTAAAGTGATCTCCAACAAGGTGTTAATTGGATTCGACGAGAATATAGAGAATATTATTATTGCGGCTATTATGCTTACTACTAGTGTTACTATAGCTAGGTAATGTAAAGGGAAATTTCTGTCCTTAACTCCATGTAGAGACCCGTAATATTCCTCAAAAAAGGCTGAAAGTCCTTCTGACACGGATACCAGTCTACGTTGTATATTTCTACCACTTTCTACAAAAACTTTTTCTACTAACCCTCCGAAAACGTTAAATCTAGCATACGAAGAAACTACGTTAGTAGTGTAATGTCCTTTGTGAAGAAAAAGCAATATTCAGAAATCACTGGAAAAAGTAAGGAGATTCATGGCTCCACTGCTAATTCACTCAGAAGGGAGGACAAATTGAATAAACGTTAACCAATAATTTGAGGAGAGGAATAGTAATAACACTGTTGAATATTATACTGTCAAGTTGAATTATTATAATTCGCAAAGGTTCCGTGAATAACCCAAAAAGTAGGGAGAGTGGAGATAGTATCGCCATTTTGTTATAAATTCATTAACAATAATGATCTCCACACCGAGAAGGTTCTAAGATAAAGGTATCCTATACTATATTCTAAAGGGGATATTACAATTCGCAAAGGAGCCTGAATTGCCCGTCGCGATTTTTCAGTTAAACGACAATCTATATAAAGTGGGAGGGCTTATATACTCTTATGAAAGTTCATGTCTCAGCCGTTGGTACTTCTCTACTTAAGAATTCTTTAGAGAACAACGAAGTGAGAAAAGAAGTGGAGGGGTTAAGCCTAAAGGACTGGGATAGGTTGAAATTTAATGACGATAGGCAAAATGTGATAAAAGAGAACTTTGACTATATGAAAAAATTACTACTAAACTTTATAAAGAGTAAGGGTGAAAGCTCTTCAGCTGAACTGGACTCGTTATTTTCAGCAATGAGGAAGTTCAAACACAAGGAAGAAGAGGTCTACGTTTTCCTTTATACCACTAATACTAATAATTCTATATTAGCCGGTGAGACAATAAGGGATTATTTGAAAGAGAAGGGAATTAGGAGTGAGCTCGTCACTGTTAAGACCATGTCCTCTGAGGAAACTTTTTATGAGGGGATTGAGGACTTGTTCGACAAGGTAGTTTATAAAATCCTTAAGTTTAAGGAAGAGGGTAATGAGGTTTACATTAACGCTACCCCTGGTTTAAAGCCCGAAACTACTTTCATATCATTAGCCGGGCTTTTGGCCGGTGCCGATGTGATCTACTACAAATACCAAGAGTTCAATGAAGTCGTATTACTCCCCTCACTCCCTATAACGATAAGTCCAAAATACCTCGAGTGGCTTATTAGATTTGCTAACCAAGGTTATACTCTTTCCGAAAGGAGGGCCAGTGAATTAGGAATACCTATAACGGTTCTTGAATCGAAGGGCTTGGTTGAGAAGAAAGGTGAGGACGCTTATAGGTTAAAGGACTGGGTTAGGAAGATGTTAGGAATATACTTGCCGGCGGGTGTTGGAAAATGAGTATAGGGACTTTTAAAGAAACTTCAGCTGAAAATAGATTATAAAAATATGAGGATAGATGACCCATAACCAAAGGGATAAGTGTTAACTTTTTTAATATGTGAAAATCTTACTTCACTTAACGTAATGGATGTGACTAAAAGCTGGGTATCACCCTCAACTAATTTCATGGCTTTTTCCATTCCATTTACCAGCTTCATTAATATGCTCTATTAAGACTTTCGATCAACTATCATTAAATATTTCCTCCTCTTTTCTTGTTTCAGCCTCAACTTCCTCCCTAAGAGTTTCCTACACTATTTTCGGATCAACTTTCACTATCTTAGGTTTCAGGGGACGTTAAAACCAACTCATCACCTTTAATCTCATCTATTAATATACCGTTTTCTTTTATCCAAAGTTTTCCCTAACATCCTTGGATAGAACAATCATATCTTTCTTTCTCAACTTATTTGATAAACCGTATAATATAAGTTAAACATTTCAATCTAGCTCTCCTTCTTTAAAAGGCGAGGTTTTCATCTCTCAAACAAGGCAGACAGGCTTATCTTATTAACATTCCTTGATTTTTAAAAATCATTAATATAACTTTTGCACTACTTTACGTTAAGTCAAAGTGTTCTTCTCGTTTATCTGAATAAATATTAAACTAACAACTCGCTCACTACCTACTAACTACATTGGCTTTTTATATGTGGGAATAATAGTGGAATTTATGAAAAAAGAATATTTACTTAGCGTTGACGAGAAAGGGAGAATAGTAATCCCCAAGGAAGTAAGGGAAGAGTTAAATATCACCAGTAAAGTAAAACTCATTGTTGAAGACGGTAAAATAGAACTCTTACCTTATATAAAAAAGAATTATAAGGGATTATTTAAAGCTAGTCTAAAGTCAGAAGATGTAGACGAAATATTAAAAGAGGCTTTAGAAGAGAGGAGTAAAAAGTGGTTAAAAGATATCTAGACGTAAACGTGTTCGTATACTACCTAATCGATGACCCAGAATTCGGTAATAGGGCAGAATATTGGATAGAACATACTAATGAGATCTACACTTCAGAAATCACGTTCTTTCAGCTTATCGTAGTCCTCAAGTATTTAACAAAAGAAGATGAAAAGGAAATTATGAGAAAAATATCTGAAGTATTTGAGGATCTAAACGTTAAGTTCGTACACCTAGAACCTTACGAACTAAAAGAGGTATACGAAACCATTAAAAGGAACAATCTGGACTTTGAAGACGCAATACATTACTACTGTTCACGTAAGATTAACGCTGAAATGATAAGTAATGATTCGGATTTAAAAAAGCTTGGAGCGAAATTTTAACCCTAGTTCACCCACAATTAATTTTAGCGAAATACGCAGATCATTTATAATGTTGTAAAAATGGGGAATGATTAACATCCGGAAATGATAGCAAAGAGTCAATTTCACGAATTTCTTATGCTTGGTTTTAGTTCTTTAGTACTTCATTATTTAAAATAAAGGGAGAGGTTCGTATTGTTGTTGTCGTCGTCTCTTCATAAAATCTTTATGGTTCATACTTTCATCTCTTCACATTCCTAAAAAGGTTGTAAAAGACGACTGTTGAAGTGAAGTATAATGCACCGGTTATCAGAAAGGGCAGGACCAAGTTCCCCTCGTTAAATAAATAACCTCCTATGGAAGGTGCAAAAGCCCTCGGGAGAGAATCAATTAATTGGATAAGACTACTTGCCCTACTTCTCTCATCCCTAGGTATTAGGCTCATTACTAAAGCGTTAAAGACTGGTGAAGCCGTTGTTAGCAATTTCCGATAAACCGTAAAGTTTATATTATTTCATCATAAATTTTTATACAATGCTAAGACCTAAAGAAGTGTGCCAACGCCTAGGAATATCATACGCAACACTCAGAGAATATGTTAAGAAAGGGTACATAAAACCCGTGATACTAGAAACTGGGAAGTGGAGGTTCAAGGAAGAAGACGTCGAAAGACTTGTGGGGATTGTTAGAAAGAGGAAAGTGATCCTTTACGCAAGAGTATCATCAAACACACAGAAAGACGACTTAATAAACCAAGTAAAATACTTGGAGGAGAACGTTAAGGACTACGACCAAGTAATAACTGACGTCGGATCTTCATTGAACATGAAGAGGAAAGGATTCCTCAAGCTATTGAAAATCATACTAAACAACGAAGTATCGAAAGTAATCATTGCCTACCCAGACAGACTAGTAAGGTTTGGTTTCGAGATAATTGAAGAAGTGTGCAAAGCACACAACTGCGAGCTCGTGGTATTAAATAAGGAGGACAAAACACCAGAACAAGAGTTAATAGAAGACTTAATCTCTATACTAGTCTCCTTTAGTGGAAAGTTGTACGAAATAAGGAGTCACAAATATGAGAAGGTGAAGAAGTGTGTCGAAGAGCTTAAGGCTTAAAACATTCCAACCGGAGGAGGAATACGTCTACCTAACGTACTCTCTGAAGAACGATAAGAAGAAGGAGAGCAAGATATTACTGGAGAACTACAGAGTCCTTCTACAGAAGGCTTTAGACTGGTTATGGGAGAGGACTAAGATAGAGAGGAAGGAAGTAAAGAAAGGTAAGAAAGTCCTAATGAAGATCAAAATAACCCTGCCTAAGAAAAAGGAGGTTTACAAGATATTGAGAGATGAGCTTGAAAAGATTAACAAGTTAGCTTCCCACTACGTTGACAAGGCAATAAGCGACGCTTACTCAATATTAAAGGGGTGGAAGAGAAGGGCTGAAAAAGGGCAAGCGTCATTAAGGAAACCTAGATTGAAGAAGGTTTACGTTAGGGTAAAGTCGACACTTAGGAAAGTTGAGGGCGAAGAAGTTAGGATTACAGTAAGACCTTACGAATACGTCACCTTCTCATGGTCTCACAAATGGTTCTCTAGACGGGTTAAAGGGCTTGATTTAGGTGAGCCCATAATTAAGGAGGATAAAGTTCACCTACCATTCCGTTATAAATTACCTTGGTTTACTCCCCTAGATTTCCTAGCAATTGATAGTAATCTTTACACATTAGACGCTTACGATGGTGATAAGTTCGTAACTTTCTCCTTGAAGGAGTTGTACAGTCTAAAATACGGTATGGAGTTGAAGAGGAGTAAAATACAGTCTTTTGCTTCAAAGCACGGTAGGAAGGGGAAGGTGTTAATGGAGAAGTATTCCCACCGTGAAAGGAACCGCGTGCTTGATTACGTTCACAAGTTCGTGAACGAGTTGCTGGAAATGTATCCTCTCACTATGTTTGCTGTTGAGAAGTTGAATAAACAAGAGATGTTTAGAGATGCCAACGACAAGCTGTCTAAGAGGATTTCAAGGACTGTGTGGAGGACTATACACCGTGTGCTTAAATATAAGGCTCCACTTTACGGTTCCTTTGTTAAGGAGGTTAACCCTTACCACACTTCCAAGTCCTGCCCCAAATGTGGATGGGTTTCCCGAAAGGTCGGCAGGACTTTTCACTGCGAGAGGTGTGGATTCACTCTGGATAGGCAATTGAACGCGTCTCTAAACATATACCTCAAGATGTGCGGGTTTCCCCACCTCTTTTTTACTCCCACTGGGAGTAGGTGGGTCGGGGTTATCCCGCTAAAGGGGCGGAGGGGTATGAACGGGGCAATGCCCCGTGACTCCAGTGAAGCCCAACGGCTGAGGATTGATATTAAATATTATGAAATCCTATGAAGCCCAAACCCCATATTCATCAAGGCATTTCTCAGAACATATACTACCGAAGCCTCAAAAAACGTCGGTGTAAAGGGGAGGACGAACAGCAGGAGTATTGCAAGGACGTGAGTGTAAACTATCGTCTTAACCATCCCCAACTTGTCGGATAGCCTTGAGGAGTAAATTACGGCAAGGGCTAAAGTCAGCTCAGAAGCCATGAACACCGGTGATATATTTGATGCAGTTACGTGAAACCTGAGCTTAAACCATAAAGACATTAGAGGCAAAATTAACCCTGCGCCAAACCCTATTAACGCCTCTGGCAAAAACTTACCTACCGTGGGAAGTGAGGATAACTTGATTTTTCCTCCTCCCTTATAATCCTCTCTTACCGTGAGTAAAAGCGAGAAGGTAGTTATTGAGACCGCAAACTCCAAGAGAAATATCTCACCGTAATTTAAGTACAAGGGAAGAGAAGATCCTATAACGCTGAAAAAGATATTTAAAGACGTTTGATAGCTGTAGACCCTTTCGAGGTTTTTAGCCTTATCTGCAAGGATCGCACTGATTAGAGCCCCACTACCCCATCCTACCATAAAGATATATGCGTAAACGAACTTCAGGTAAAAGAGTAGAATGAAGACCGCTGATAAACCCCTACTCAATAAAGCGAATTTCTTTCTTCCATACAAGTCCCCTAATATCGAGAATATAAAGCCCTCGACTGATGAAACTAAAATTGACAAGGTAAACAAAGCCCCAATGAACAAAGGCGAGTAATGAAGTGAGAGTAAGTATAACGAGACTACAACAGTGTTAGCTCCCCAAATTACACCGCTCATTGAAGTAGAGAGGATTAGCCTATAAACATCATCCATAGTTCCGATTACCAACTAACTCTTAAAAGTCGTTCGATCGAGTGGTTCAGCATGAAGTTTTTAATCTTGACCTAGAGAAAACAGTGATCACCGTAAGAGCTTTCTTTCGTTCTGAGGGAATTGATGACCAACCCCACACCCTTGAGTCACACCTGGGATAGCCCCTATAATCGATAACACATTTCTCGTATTTTTTAGCCTCCTTAACAGCTCCTTCACTACTAAAAGAGCTAATATATTTACATAGTAATCTTACCCTGACTAAATGATAAGGGCTATTCATCCCCGACCTAGAGGAAGGCGTAAGTTTAACGTTAGGATCCAACCTCATTCTTTGCTCAATTTTTTCAAAATTCAATGAGAGTAATCAGCATATCCTTTTTTAATGCCTAGTAGCAAATATACATATATGAGAATTGAAGATAAGGATGAAAAGGGAGAAGGTTACTTAGTAATTGAAAGTAAGGAGGATTTAGAAGAGTTTAGGAAGATGTTGATTGAGGCTTATTATGAGCTTAATCCCGACCGTAAACGTCCTTGTGAGACCCGATCTCCCAAATGAAAGCTATTTTTTGAGTCCACACTGTAAAGTATCCTTATATCTCCAGTTACTTCTAGGGAAAACATTGGATTACCGTACACATCTTTTCCTAATTTCTCTCTGGAGTATTTAACAGGATTTTCTATTAACAATTCAAGTTTATCGACAATTAACATGAGGTATTCCGAATTGGAGAATTCTCTAGCAACAAATCTAGCCAAATCTCTAGCTTCCTTAACTTTCTTCATCATGAATTTCAATTCCCACTTCTCGCAAACCACATTAAAAGATTTAGGAAACGTATTTAAAAATTTTCTCTTTTCGTATATTATCTTAAATATAAGCTAAATACTAAGCAACCCTAGACCAGAGAGTGTAGAGCTTGAGGTTGAAATTTTTGTGGTAGGCTGGAGAGTTTATACAATTTTTCTAACGAGAATAGAAAGCCGGGATCCCACATATGCACTTATACTGCTTACTTAACAATTTTTCAAAATTCAATGAGAAGAAACTCTATTAGCACATTATTTTAATAACCTCTCTGCAGAGTTTATACATATGAGAATTGTTGAAGATAAGGACGGAGAAAGGTTTCTGGAGTTCGAGAGTAAAGAGGATTTAGAAGAGTTTAGGAAGATGTTGATTGAGGCTTATTATGAGCTTAATCCTGACCGTAAACGTCCTTGTGAGACCCGATCTCCCAAATGAAAACTACACAGTTTTTTGAGTCCACACTGTAAAGTATCCTTATATCCTTCGTAACCCCAATGGAGAACGTAGGATTCCCGTATTTATCTAACTTGTTCTTCAACTTTTCTCTAGCGTATTTGAAAGGATTTTCTTGTAATAGCTCCAATTTATCAACTATCAACATTAATATCTCTAAATTAGAAAACCTCTTAGCCACAAACCTAGCTAAATCACTTTCAGTCTTAACATCCCTCATCAAGAACCTTACATTCCACTTCTTACAAACCACATTAAAAGATATAGAAAACTTTCTTAAAAATTTTCTCTTTTAGTATATTATCTAAAATATAGGCTAAATACTAAGCTAATATATAAGCAAAAATATTAAGCACCCCTAAACCGGAGAGCGTAGAGCTTGAGGTTGAATTTTTTGCGGTAAATAGGGGAGTTTATTGAATTTTTCTAACGAGAGTAGAAATCCGGGATCCCATGAGTAGTGCTTATACTACTTACTTAACAATTTTTCAAAATTCGATAAGAGAATTCGATTAGCATATCGTTTTAATAACCTCTGTGAGAAGTTTATACATATGAGGAGCGGAAAAGACGGAGAGTATTATTATGTGGAGTTAAGTAAAGATGAAGTAATTAAGCTTAAGGAGATTATGGAAAAGAAAGCTAAGGAGAGAACTAACGTCCGTAAACCTTCTTATGAGACCCAATCTCCCAAATGAAAACTATACAGTTTTTCGGATCAACGCTATAAAGTATCCTTATATCCCCCGTAACTTCTATGGAAAACATTGAATTGCCATGCTTATCTTTTCCTAACTTTTCCCTGGAATATTTGAAGGGATTATCTAGCAATAATAAAACCTTATCTAAGATAAGCATAACTAACTTATCACTTGCAAAACTATCCAAAAGGTAATCAGCTAACTCATCAAGGTTACCTATCCTCTTACTGAACATTATTCTTAATTTCCATTCCTTACAAACCACATTTAAAGATATAGAAAACTTGCTTAAAAATCTTTTTCTATCTCTTTTCGTATATTATCTCGTTAGAAATAATAGTTGTAATAATAATAATAGTGATAGTAGTAACGGTAAGTGTGTAACTCCATTGCAGCAAACAGCACTAATATTCCCAACAATATTGCTAAACCGTTTACTGCCGGGTTGTCATGAGAGAAGTGTGTTAAAGCTATTATCCTCCACCTTCCGTTAACCTTGTGGTAAATTCCTCTATCTGTAGAAATGTCAAGGAGCATGTGAGAAGGGCCTACTATAACCCCGTCCAGGATGGTTATTAAGATAAGTTCGGTAAGGGTCGGACTTTCATTGAGGTTTCATTGATTTGTATTCAACCTCTCGTCCTTATTCCCCTTGTCCGACTCCCCATGCCGTCTACGGGAGCGGTAGTTAAACCACTCCCTTCAAGGACATGGGGAGTTTCATTGGGTGCCTTCCTCCACCTCGCGATTGCTCACAGACTTCACAGTAGCACCCTCCAATTTAATGTTAACGGAAATAATATTTACAAATCTTTCCGTAACTAAATAGCATTAAAGGGATTAGAAGTAATTAAAAGTAAGGATAAGTTACGCCACGGGTAAACATGAGTTAAAGTTTCTTAAGCCTAGAAATGACTGGATAAAAATTAACTCGTCTTAAAAAAGAGCACAACAATCCCTTCAAGTTACTCCTTCTATTTCCTTAATTAAGTTAACGATTTCGGCGTGAACAAAAACTTGAGGGAAATTACCAGTAAATTCCTTCTTTTCTAAGTCAACATGCTCTCCAACTAGATGAAGGCTTCCCGCAATTTGCTCAATGCCAGATATTATTTCCTTAGCTTCCTTAATCCTTCTTAGCCTTACGTAGACTCTCGCAAGCCATAAAGTAGTTAAAAGGAACGGGTGCTTTGCCTCTCCCATAAAGTCGCTCTTATATCTTTTTACAAAATTCCGCACCTTCAGTTCTTTCTCTATTTTGGAAAGCGTGTTTAGGAACAATTCATCCTTTTCGCTTATAAAGCCGTAAAGAGGTGCAGAAAGTATTGATGAATCTATATTTTCGCTACCTGCAAACCTTGTAAGGTAACCGTTAGAAACGCAGTTCTCTAAAACCCATTTTCTGATTTTCTCTTTGCTTTCCTTCCACCTATCTTCTTTGCCTATGTATTCTGCCAGCTTTCCTGCCCTATCTAACGCAACCCACATCATTATCTTAGAATGAGTATAGTGCCTAGGTTCTCCCCTATCTTCCCATATTCCGGAGTCCTTTATTAGCCAATTTTCCGAAATCCAATCAGCAATATGTTCAACTTTATCAAAAACATCTCTAATAAGTACAGTATCTCCGGTCTTTTCAAAGTACTTGTAAAGAGCATTCATGAAGAATCCTTCAATGTCAAGCTGTATCTGCTTAGATGCTGCATTGCCTACCCTCACTGGTTTTGAATTTTTATACCCAGATAGCCACATTAATTTCACTTCTGGCGGAATAGTACCTTCAACAGTGTATAGTGGATAATAGAATGGTTTTGAAGTGAAATTAACTAACGAGAGGAGGAAGTTAAGTACCCTTCTAGCTTCTATTATAAAGCCTGCATTAATCAAAGCTTCAGCGGTAATTGACGAATCTCTAACCCAGGCGAATCTGTAATCCCAATTTCTAGAGCCTCCAACAATTTCCGGCAAAGAGGTTGTAGGGGAAGCGATTGATGCTCCAGAAGGAGAATAAATGGAGCCTAAAAGTACGTAGACTGAAGATCTATAGAGGTCTTCGTATACCTTAGACTTTACATCAAAGCTTTCCCAATACTTTATGGTCTTTTCGAAGGGTTTCTAAAAGTCCATTTGCAAAGCTTTCCCTCTTTCGCTAAATGCTCCGTGCTCCTTGTCAGTTGCGTAATTTGCTACTAAGAATCCTTTTCCTTCAGAAAAACTCCAAGTAAAAGATCCTTGCCTTATAACTTTTCCATCCCATTTATACAAGAAGCCTACGCAATCTCTTCCCTTAGAGTTAACGAATCTATCCCTTAATATTATTGGCCTATAAAGTGCATATTTAAAAGCCGGTTTGAAAATTACTGT
This sequence comes from Stygiolobus sp. CP850M, assembly GCF_037389425.1. Classification (NCBI taxonomy): domain Archaea; kingdom Thermoproteati; phylum Thermoproteota; class Thermoprotei; order Sulfolobales; family Sulfolobaceae; genus Stygiolobus; species Stygiolobus sp. CP850M. Next base: position 1,090 of record NZ_JBBHKR010000038.1, on the reverse strand, counting down.
AAAGGGTACGTCACTTTCCACTTTCCTTATTATCACAGTCTCTCCCAGAGGTAGTAAATCGGTGATCTTTAAAGAACCTCCTCTTTCTGTTTTTACTTCAGTAGTTAAAACTAGTAGGTGCTCATAATACTGTTTAATTCTCTCTATTTCCTCAGGAAGTACAGAGAATTCTCCCCCTTCCTTATCTAGTAATTTAGTAAAGATAGACGGAGAATCAAATTTTGGCACAGGAAACCATACTATTGAAGTCCCATGTATAATGGCTGATGTTCTTTGGTTTGAAATAAAACCCAATTGCATGTTTGAAAGTAATGTCAATTTATTTAATACCATCATGAAATGGCTAAACCTTTATTTTACTAAATCTTATTGTACTTATGACCGAAAAGGAGGAAATTCTTAGGAAGATTAAGAACCCAGAGCTAGCCGAAGCGTTCAAGAAGGTTGATAGAGCAAAGTTCCTGCCGGAGAATCTAAGGAGTTATGCCTATACTCACGTTGATGAAGCTTTACCTATTTTACCCGGAATAAATACTACTGCGTTAAGTTTAGGAATCTATATGCTTGATGAATTAGACTTGCACAAAGGCCAAAAGGTCCTAGAAATAGGAACAGGGATAGGTTATTATACTGTATTAATTGCGGAAATTGTTGACAAGGTTGTTAGTATAGAAATTAACGATGAAATGTATAAATACTCTTCTAGATTACTTTCCGAGTACCAAAACATAAAGTTAGTATTAGGAGACGGAACGTTAGGACATGAAGAAGAGAAGCCCTTTGATAGAGTGATAGCTTGGGCCTCTGCACCTACTCTCTTATGTAAACCTTACGAACAGCTTAGAGAAGGAGGAATAATGATTTTGCCTATAGGTGTAGGGAGGGTACAGAAACTTTACAAGGTAGTCAAGAAAGGTTACACTCCTGCTCTCGAAAATCTTGGAGAAGTTTTATTTTCAAGAATTAGAGGGCTTTTATGACGATTACGAAGACGACGTGGAGAGCAGGCTCAGTAGGTTGGAAAGGCAAGTGAAGTCAATACTAAGTAGGTTGGAAAAGAAAGTTTAACAATCCCAATAATTCTTGGCTT
>NZ_JBBHKR010000037.1:0-16042 GCF_037389425.1 Stygiolobus sp. CP850M | reverse complement strand
TTTTTACTTGGCAGCCTTGACTGCTATTAAGGTTAATCCTGTTATCAAGCGTTTTTATGAGGAGCACAAGGGTAGGCTTAGAGGAAGGAAGTTGATTATTGCGTGTGCTAGAAAGTTGGCTGTTATTACTTGGGCTGTGCTGTATTACAATAAGCCCTTTGATGCTAGTGAGTAAAGCAGGTTTCATCACTTGCGTAAGTAGTGTGGACTATGCTCAATTTTTAAGGAAAGTTTTTATACCGGAAGCTCCCCAGCTTAATGGTACTGTGGGTGGAGCAACCGTTATCTCCTTCCTTCAAGGGACTAGAGCTCGGCAATGAAAGTCCCCCTTTCAAATGGGAGTGGTTCTCTGATCCACCCGACTGCCCACTATATGTAATCCGAATCGATAGTAGGAATGATGAGCCCTCTGGAAGGGAACCTTCGCCCTTCCAAGGCGGAGAGGAAATCAGCTCGATTACCTCATTGTCAATTCTGGCATTTTCATGTCAAACCCTTGTCTATGTAAACACTAAGAGAGCTTACTCGCTTGATTATTCCTTAGGTTAATATAACTAGTTCTAGGTTTTGTGAAAAACATAGTGTTTACTTGGTGTTTAGGTGTAGCAACAATATCATCGAAATTTCTAAAAATCGAAAGCCTTTGACATTTCTTTAGCAACATAGAATACGAAAACAGTGATCATAGCGACATCGATAACAAATATTGTGTAAAATGCTACACTATTCTTAACAAACTCAACGTCTAAATAGTATACAATCAAAAAAGCGAAAATTAACTGGATTAAGTATATCATGGCTCTACTACCTGATAAAGCCATTATAATCACCTTACGAGTTTTCCCGAGAATATTACAACTAGATATGGTATTGACTCGAAACTTAAAATTATTCCAGAAAAGTTTAGTGCAATGCCTTCTAAGACTCCTCCGAAGATACTGAAGAGCGAGATAATGAACACGAGCCTTAACTCTACTCTAGGAAGGAAATGTAAATTAAGACTCTCCACTATGTCGTTCTCAGCAACACCTAATACTATTAAAGTCATAATCCCGGCTAGAACGAAAGAGAATATCATTAAACCAAATACTGAATAAACCTCAAGCATATGCACTCTGCCTCACCTTCTCATTGAAGTTCTGGTAATAAGACAAAATCACACTATTTAAGGTAGGCTTCACACTTTTCACAGAGAGGACTAAGTCCTCGTGAGTAACCCTTTGCTGGGTGTTTGTTACCATAGCCCTCCTAATAGCCATTAAAACAGCCCTATTAACGACACCTTTTATATCAGCTGGAGTATAATACTCGGTGATCTTAGCCAAGTACTCAAAGTCTATGTTTTCGTCGTGTGGATGCCTAGAAAGTAAATGAATAAACAACGTTTTTCTCCCACTGAAGTCAGGTGGAGGGACGTAAATCAACTTTTCAAATCTACCGGGTCTTAGTAATGCTGGGTCTATAATGTCCGGTCTGTTAGTGGCCGCTATTGCTATAACTTTGTCGTTCCTCTTACTTATACCGTCCATTTCTGTCAGAAGTTGACTTACTATCCTTTCCGTAACTCTGTTGGGATCACTACCTCTTGCGGCAGCTATCGAGTCTATCTCGTCAAAAAAGACTATTGCGGGACTCGCTTGTCTAGCCTTCTTAAATACCTCCCTTATCGCTCTTTCGCTCTCTCCAACCCACATGTTAAGGAGCTCAGGGCCGTTAACTGCTATGAAATTTGCACCACTTTCGTGAGCAACTGCCCTAGCTAACATCGTTTTACCTGTCCCAGGTGGGCCATAAAGCAGTACACCGCTTGGGACTTCAGCTTTCATATAATCGTATAGTTCTGGTCTCTTCATAGGCCATTCTACTACCTCTTTTAACTCCAACTTTACCTCCTCTAAGCCTACTACGTCCTCCCACGTGGTATTGGGAATTTCCACCCTGAACTCCCTTAAGGCTGAAGGTTGAACAACCTTCAACGCTTCTAAAAAGTCGGTCATCGTAACTGTTATGTCTTCAATTCTTTTACTCCTTTTTATAGCGTTCATAGCCGCTTCCCTCACTAGAGCTTCTAGGTCTGCTCCTACAAAGCCATTAGTCATCTCAGCTATCTTCTCTAAGTTCACGTCAGGAGATAGCCTCAGCCTCCTAGTGTGAATTTTAAGTATTTCCAATCTCTCCTTTTTTCCAGGTACAGGGATCTCTATTTCGACGTCGAATCTTCCGGGTCTCCTCAAGGCTGGATCGATTGCGTTGGGTCTGTTTGTAGCACCAATTACTAAAATACCGTTTCTTGAGGTAATTCCGTCCATAGATGTTAAAAGTTGCGCTACAATTCTCCTATCTGCTTCCGAAGACGTCGTATCTCTATTTGGGGCTATTGCATCTATCTCGTCGATAAACACGATGGAAGGAGCGTCTTTAGTAGCTTGATCGAATATCTCTCTTAACCTCTTTTCACTTTCCCCATAATACTTTGATGCGATTTCTGGTCCACTTATGTAGAAGAAATTAGCCATAACGGAGTTAGCTAATGCCTTTGCCATCAAAGTTTTTCCAGTGCCAGGCGGACCGTAGAGCAAAACTCCTTTCGGGGGTCTAAAACCGAATATTCTAGGTACTTCAGGTCTAAGTAAGGAGATTTCGGCTATTTCTACTAACTTCTGAATTTGGTCACTTAGTCCACCTATGTCGTCAAAGGTAACATAAGGTATGTTCTTTTGTGCCAGCCTAACACTCGTATCTGCTATTTCTATCCTAGTATCTCCACTGATCATTCCTACTTCAGCTTGGGGATACATTGACACTACAACGAATTCACCTTCTTTAGTGTAGACTGGGACTCTCCTCATAATAGGTTTTCCTCTAAGCTCTAAGCTGAGCTTCCTCACATCATACTCCTTCTGTACTGACGGGACTAATGTCACGGAGTCTAATTGGACGAAATTGGACTTCTTGAAGGAAATTTTCTCCCCGTTTCTCACACTTAGATACTTGAGATCATCCTCGCTTATTACTATTCCCTTCTGTCTTTCTCTGTTTTCCTGAACTACAAAGGGAGCTATTTTATCCCCGAAGATTATTATTACATCACCAGGAAGAAGTGAGGAAACTTTCATTAATTCCTCATCAAGATAAGCAATAAATCTCTGTTTGATCTTCTTATCTCCATAAATCTGAGCTATCTGGAGTTCTCCATTCATACTAAAAATTTCATCTTCAACCTTTTTAAAGTTATATTATAGAAATAGAGAAATTAAAAAAATCTGTTATTAACTTTAATTAAAAATAATTTATAGCTTATTCGTCCCTTCAACGTCTGTAGTCCCTTTTACAGTAGGTACTTTGCTCACATCTTTTATACCCTGCTGTAATGCTTTGACATTGCTCATAGAGAGACTGGAAGCGCTTCTAGAGTTATTAGCGGTTTGACTAATCATTCTTATCATTCCGTCAGCGGGTAACGCTATTGGCATAACGTCTTCACTGTAACCTTCCCTCCTCATGGCATATCTTTCCATCGCTATGGACTCGACAGCCCATAACGGAATGTCTGTATCCTTGACTTTTTCACCATAGAGTAAAGTCAAGATCAAGTTATAAGCAAATATTATAGTGGCGAAACCAGCAATCCATCCACCTATCATTGCAGCTTGATAGTAAACTTCGTAGAAAGCTGGCCAAGCTACTTCTCTTCTAATTGCACCGTAAAATCCTCCTATGGCAAATGCAGTTACAAGTAATCCCATTCCCACTTGCCATCCCCAGAAATGTAGCCAGCTTAACTTATCGCTGTACCATTTCCTGCCCCATAAGTAAGGGCCTACAACGTATAATACTCCCAGTAGACCACCCACTGAGTATAATGCTAACATTATGTGGAAGTGACTGGGCAACCAAATGGTGTTATGAACTGTTGGGTCTACGGCGGGCGTTGGTTGTGTTGGCTCAGCTTGTATTCCTCCTATTATATTCCATACGGCAGCAGCATATATGAACGCAAATCCCACATCCCACTTAATTTTTCTAGGATCTCCAACCGTTATGAAGAAAAGTAACCATAATGCTGCGAACGGGATGGCAATTAAGGCTGTAGATGTCTGTGCAAAGATGTCTCTGAGTATTAAAGGCCATGGGTCATCTGCTAGGTGATGAACATACACGCTGGAACCTAGCACGAATAGTACTGGGACTAACCATCTAGCGAACTTAAGACTATATATTGGTCTCTTGGCGTATAACGGAGTTATTGCTATTGTGGCACCTGTTAGCGTATAAGGTGCGAAATAGACTAGTGGATGATCGGCAAACCAGAACAATCCCTTCCATACTTCTGCGTTTGGCACTCCGAATAGGTATACCCCCAATCCACCAATAGGTGATAACAAGCTCCACATATCGTCGATGAAGACCGATATGTTTGCTAAAGCCATCATAATCATGTCCATTACTATGAATGCTATCGCTGTAGGAACTAATTTACCTTGAACCCTTCCTAAAAATGATGTACCAAGTACTGATACCATCTCCAACCATTCGCCGATTACCATTAAACCATAGCCTATATACCATGTTGGAGATGCTTGTAATGGGTTAAGGAATGTGAAGAGGTACTGGTTTTGAACCCCACCTAAGTTCATCATGAAAAGACCTATTGTAGCGATCCACAATCCCGCGTTAGCGAGCTTAGGCCACTTTATTAGACGTGAACCATTCATTGCTGGGATCATGTAAAACGCTACTGCAAACACAGTGGAAAACACAGCGCCAAAGATCATATCCATAACGTGGTTTGTCATAGCCTGAAAATAATATTCTGGAGAAACCACTACTGGTAATCCTTCGGAGCTAAGTCCTGCTTGAGACCTCAAAAATAATGCAAATGCTCCTCCTATGAACAACCACGCTACAGCAAACAATATGTTCTTTAAGGCTAATTGTCTGTATTCTTCGGTGTACAGTATTTTTAATAGAAGAGGTCTTCTAGCTTCTCTCTCTTTTACTTTTTCGTATTCCTCCGCCCATTGAGATAATATTTCTAACTCTCTTCTCCTAAGTTCCTCTCGTGATGCCATAACTATGAAATATATTGATATAACTAATATTTAAGCTTTTAATAAAGTTTTCAATATTTCATAAAATAAATAATAAATTCTTATTAACAAACTTTAGTGATAATTATAAATGGGAGCGGAGTGCCACATCCATAAACAATTCTATCTTGATAAAAAAGTTTCGACCACTTTACTTAGAGAGACCTTAGTTCGCAATAAGTCTTATTCTTCTTCAGCGTATACACAAAAGCAAATAACATTACTACATCAGACGCAAAAGAGAACAAAAGCTGGTCAAAAAGGCTAAACATCACTGAAACTCCTAAAGAAGTGGATATTACTCCTAGTACATAAGTTGATAGCACACATGACGGACAGATCGAGAACCCACCCATTGTGAGAACAAATGCGTTTTTCCTTAAGCCATATGAAGTTTTAATCAGAGATAGAAGATACCCGCCCATAAGCGAAACGGTGATCAACTGCAATACCTCCAAAGGGTTCACGTATATACCGAGAACCGGAGGTAAGTAGACAAGAAGTGCTGGATTTAGCATAGGTATCCCATAGGTGAAAACATAAAAGTGGGGATAAGTAAAACCATTAACTCCAAAGTGAATTATACCACCTACAGTAGCCGTAATTAAACCATAAACTACTCCAAAGGCTAAAAGATCCTTCCTTTTTACCTTTGGTGCGCCTAACTTATTCTTTATAATTTCGTATATACCGTAACCTACAGCAATAGACCCTGAGACCATCACAATCGTCGAAATTAAAGTCATCTCTGTTAAGAACAAGTAATCGTAACCGTTATAGTTTACATAATATGCAACGTGAGTTAAGAAGAACAACAATTGCAAAAACAACGCTAACCCGCCAATGGCTATCCACTTTATTCCGGGTAACGCAGTGAAGGTTGAAGGGGAAATATTAATTCTCACTTCTCTAAGCTCAGCCATAGAGTCCCTCAAATACTGCAAGTAATAAATTCCAGCGTACCAAGCAATCGGCGTTCCGATAATCCAACTGTAAATCCACATCTGAAGTAAGTCGGATTGAGAGAGAGACAAGAACGGAATAGGATACCCCAGGATTAGGGATATTGGACCTGGCATAATCATCGTCCATGCTATAACGTGTAATATACCGAGTTTAGCCCATCTTTTCATATTACTTACCCCTTCATACCCCATAAGACCTGATATCAGCCCAATTAGGGGTATAATAGGACTTGAAGAAACTACGTTAAACAATGTAAGTGTTGCAGCTATGAGTACTACGGAAGCGATAAATAAGATGGTATGATTCTTAAACTTGACATTCATTGAAGAGGCTATGATCCCTCCACTAAAAGTAGACGTTATAAGCTTAACGAGAGAGAATGCTGGTGATGAGGGGACTACTATACTTGTTAAGGCTAAGATTACTGCACCTAATATAATTCTCTTCATCTTATCGAGACCGAACGGAAAAGATTTCTTCCAGTTTATTTCTCTATATATAACATAAGATGAGATCGTTAGTAGAACGAATGCCACAAAGACCAGAACCTCTGACAGCGTGTCCATGAAGGTAATTGACACTAAGAAGGGAAGTGATGCTACTGCACTACCTATCAATCCTGTGAAAAGTTCGCAAGAACACGAGAGAGAGGTTGCGATAAGACCCAAAGAAGCGACTATACTCCTCTTAGCACCAAGCTTGATTGCCCTATAGAAGTAAACGTATAGCACTACATTAGTGGCTACTAAAATGGAAAGACCGATAGATATGATTATCGAAAGCGGTGTGAGAGCCCATGTGAAGTAACGTGTAGTTATTGATAGAAAAGGACCCCACAATGGAAAGGGCATCTGAGACGGAGGGACGGGCGGTGAAGTACTTAAGATAACTGAGTAAGGGGGAGGCATATTAAGGTTGACAAAGAGTAAAAGTCTATCTGTTATCTGATAGAAAATGAAATATGAAACAAAAACTACTAAAAAAATGTAAAAATATGGTTTTGACTTAATTATTTCTGATACATCCATAGGTTACTCCCCAGATTCTTGCTTCGCAACTTGTAGGGGATCTACTTGGGGGTCTTTGTCGGCTTTTATTATTAACAACAGATACCATATCGGGTATATTAACGCCATCAATAGGAAACTGAACTCCCATATCATAGCCTCACTTTCCGATAAAGCCATTTTTCTTCCCCCATGTAATTTATGAAATTATATTTTAAAAATTTATTCTAAAAAACATTTTACCTTAAAACAGACCGAGATCTTTGAGCCATTTTATCATATAGTAAGTCGACGGCACGAAAGCCATAGCAAATAAAAAGTAGGCAGTGTCCACGAACTGGCTAATGTCATACGCAGGGTATAGATTTGTTGAGTAGTACGTGCCCATCTCTAGGAAGATTTCAGCCATTGATGCCATCATGGTAAACGCAGAGAATATAGTCACGCTCTTCCATACGGTAGTCATTCCGAACCATCCTAGCCCTCCAAATATACCTGCAACGATGAATGAGACTATTTGAATGGCTCGCATCAACATGTTCTCTATCGAGAGATCAAAAGGTTCAGGGAAATACCAGAAAGTCACTATACTTCCTCCTATCAGCCAAGCTAGCACAAACCCCTTTGTAGTGAAGTTGAAGGACAAGAAGGATCTACCTATGCCCTTTCTGTACATATAATCGGCTAACCATATGCCTATTAGACCCGCTCCCCACACTAAGACCATGTCAAACGATACCCTAGCCATCTCCAATTGATTCGTCAACATTAGCGAGAAAGGGTTAACTGATGCTACTATCATGGCGAGCCCTATTATTAAATAGGGCGACTTATCCTTCAACTCCATAACCCCGCTAACAGACCCCCTGCTACTACAACTGCCCCGCTTAAAGGAACCATGGCTACTAATGCATCATTACCGAATTCTGAATAGGGTAGAGTTTGTACCAAAAATAGGTCTGCTATCCATAGTGACACACCTATTCCTGCTAGTACAGCTCCTAATATTCTTCTAGCCAGTTTTACACCTGGCTGCGGCATATATCATCATGTTATCTTTTTTGTTTAGATATTTAAAAATCTTTCGATATTTTTATTGTTTCCGAAATAAGTAATAGAAAAATCAATTAGTTAACTTATTCTTATAGTTAGAGAAGATGAAGTCGTAAAAATATATCATGGAACCTGCTATTGCGAAGGCAAAAACTAAATAGCTGTTAAAGATGACAGCGAGGGTAGAGATAAGGATAATAAAGTATAGAATTTTCCACTCTCTCCTTCCCTTAACTATCCCGAGAATTGCGAAAGCTGTATCGAATACTACAGAGGTGTAAACCCATATCGGTATTCTAAAGACAGTAGGAGGAAATGTTGTTATTCCTATTAGAGGAATAACGTCTTTCAAGTCAACTTCTGGGATAGAAGTAAAGATTATCAACACTGTAGCCACCATCTCAGCCATCATTGGGTAAAAGAACCATACACTATTTAGTGAGTTATTTAACGCAGAATAAAGAGTGGAAAAATTACTCGCTCCTAACTGTGAAAGGGAAAATACCGCCCCCATTATTACCTCATTAACTACAAGTAAAACAGCTAAAGGGGCAAGAACACTCTGGGTCATCTTAGTCTCCTTGGACAAGTTCTCGGCCTGAGAAAAGAAGTAAGCTAGAATCACTATCATAGATATCATGTTGATAGCGACTGCGACTCCCATAGTAGTTTCAGAGGGACTGTACAAGTATATGAATGCACCTGTTAACATGAACAACATCATTATGAGGATGAAATAGGTGAAAAACACGTGGACTAGCGTCTTTATTTTACGCTCAATAAAATAGATAGTCGTTATTATTATAATAACCATAACAGAAGCTAAAATTGATAATAATATTAAAGATACCATATATCTTAATTTTCACTACAATCTTATAAATTCTATGTGACGTTTATAAGTACAGTCTCACCATTACTGAAAATTATTGTATAACTGCCCTTATGCAGAACTACCGGTATTATCACCAAATCTCTCCCAATAAAAATTTCACCGGTCTTTACAAACGCTATAATAACCGAACCGTTACTGATTACTACACTTTCTTGTATATAAACATTTTTTACAGTTAAAGATGTAGTAGAATTCTGTATTGATTCAATAGTCAGATTGTCTTGGTCTATGTTATCTATTGTTAACTTTATGCCAGTTACATTCTCTAATTTAACAGTGAGAGAGTTCTGATTATACACTGGGACTATATAACTCCCGTAACTGACGTTGTAGACAGGGAGCTGGGAGGATGGGGATATTATGGAAGATATAACGGGATATGAGATAATGACTATCCCTACTATCGTAAATGCGGTAAGTATGTAAAAAAATAACTTCCTTTTGATCCTCATCTCTTAAATAAACCTCCAATGAGAATTAGAGCAGAACCTAGAACGAGTAAGAACATTCCCGCAATATCTGTACTACCTACAGTAAAGTAGAAAGCCGAGGGATTACTCGTAAATGTATATCCATATTCTACCATTAGAATTAAACCAATTGCTATTACTATTGCTCCAGATAAAATTAGTCCCCACATTTTTGTGTTCATGTTTTATCAGGATTTTATCTTTTCATATGTTATTTAAAAATTTTTTCATATTCTATGAATCTAACTGACAAGCAAATGTATCATTATATTACGTAGTAATTATGTCTTGAATTATGGATAAAAATACAACTTTTAAGATCAATTCAATTAATTTATATTGATATTGAATTGAATTAATTTTACACCAGTTTTCAATTTTAAAAATTAGAAAGGTACTGTCTGTCTCATACTGTATAATATCATTGAAAAAGAAATCTGTTTTTATAATTAAACTCTGTTAAAATATGGGGATATCATAGAATACCTTTTAATTTTTACTGTATTAAAACATTATTTAACAGAGTATCGTTAAAATCATATTTTAATAAGATATCAAAAGAAGCGAAAATCATTTAAATATTAACTTTAACTATGTATCTTGAGTGAGTAAGAATTGAAACGAGGAACGGTAATAGCTCTATTCTTCGTTTTAGTCACAGTAGCTGCTCTCTCTTTAGAAGTGCAATATAGCTCATACGACTATATAGGTTATAATCCAGTAAATAATGCTGGGCAAGGAGTAGTTCACGCAGAGTTTCAAAATGCTTTAGGAAGTTATAGAGGACCTTACGTGATCATCTACGTTACAGCACAACAATGGCACTGGGACTTTTACCCTCACCAGAAAGTATGGGATAACCTAACTGTTGTTCCTGTGGGTGAACCCGTAGTGTTTGTGATACACAGTATAGATGTCTTCCATGAATTCTTCATACAGTCTGCATCTAGCAATTTCTCACTGGGCTTTAACTTCGGTGCTGAAGCAGTCCCTGGATATTATTCCTATATTGTTTTAGTATTTCCTAAGCCCGGTTATTACCACGTAGCTTGCGCGGAATACTGCGGAACTGCCGGAGTTGGATTAGGACACTCTTGGTTAGTAGGTACTATATTAGCTACCAGTAATGCAACACTAGCAGAGCAAATAACGGGTGGAGTCATGCCGCAGGGAACGTGGGCTCCTAATTCTGTAGGAGGTGCAGAATGATGGGCAAACATTTCTTATATTTAGGAGCGATTTTAGCTATAATAGGGTTAATACTTCTAGTAGCCGGGACTACGACTTACACCTACCCTAGAGAGCAGTTCAGTGGGGTCAACGGTATGTATCTAATTCCTGACAATACAGTTCCTAACTATTTCTATAACTTTTTAGGACTCGCAATATTCCTATTCGGTTTAGGAGGAATTATTTCCCATTTAGAACTTAATAAAAAAGGTGTAAATAGAGGTGGGAACAATGGCTAACGGGTATGTTAAACTCTTGGTTATAGGTTTAATAGTAGTATTAGCAGTATTTTTTGCAACTTACGGTGCTGATATTGCACTAAATACTGCTTCCCAGGCCACACAGACAGTTACAGCTTATTACGTCCCAAATGCTCTACCGAATCTAGGTAACCCAGGTAGCGAATCATTCTGGCAGACGATACCGTGGACTACGGTGCCTTTAGTACCTACCGTTCCCGTTCCAAACGGTATATCTGGACATACACAATTTGTTTACGTAAAAGCTGCTTGGACTTATGTGAATGGTACGCCATATATATTTATTTTAATGAAGGCGAAAAACAGCGGCTACATATCGTGGCTAGCATGTCCGGAAAGAACACCATCAGGTAAGCTTTGGCAACCTTTCGCAACAGTCCCTTCGGGCTGGTGGGTAGTTAATGTATCGTATTCTGCCTCTAATCAATCAATAGCCTCAGTCTACTATCTACCACCCTCAGAACAGATACAATACCCACCCGGAGTAGCTTTAGCTAATCCAATTCAGATAATAGTACTCAACCAGAGCGGTAAACTCATTGGAGAAATTTTAGGTGCTACAGACCCCAACGGTAACCCACTTAACAACGGTCAACCAATACTTATTAAGTCATTATACTTGAATTATAGCGGACACATCATCACTTCACTATCACAATTCCTAGCCATGGGGTTGAACGGAACTACTTGGGCTCAGAACGCATACAATGAGTTCTATCCCGAGGACACTGCTAAGGATGTCTCACTATTCTACAACAGCACCTACATGTATCCTGAACGTTTCGCGATATTGTGGTCTTTAGGAGGAGTTCCATCCGATTGGTACCAGATAGCTTACACTCCTCACATGATGCCTGGCACCTCCGGAGCAATATCTGCTGGTCAGGATGAATTGTGGATATTGAACGATAATCCGAGAGCTAACAACACTCAGGACGCTGGATACCCTGGACCGACATTATTTAGTAGAACAGCTCCTCCACCTTATTTACATCATCCTCAGTACAGTGATCCTCTGAACCTAGGTTACCTCAAGAATCAGGGATTAATAGCTGATGCATACGTTAACGGCTCCTCCATCTACTATATTGGAGGAGTGCCATTCATAGGCTTCCCATATATAAATAGCCCCAACTACAACGCATGGGATCTAATGAACGGGATGTATAACGCGTCATTGCTATGGGATCCATCAGTCGTAGCTACCGGGCTCAAAGTAGTTCAAACCCAAACTGGTACTTACTGGTACGCGGAGTTCGTGAGGACTTTCAGCACTGTGGGAGTCTCTGGAGGTCAGGGGATGTCCCACTATCAGATACAGTTACAGCCAGGAAAAAGCTATCATGTAGCTTTCGCTGTGTTCCAAGGTGGAGCTGGTGAATCGGTAGACTTCAAGTCTATATCGTTCTGGTACACGCTATACATACAGCCACCTCCAAACAACGGGATATCGGCTGTTCCCATGTTGCTATCAATAAACAGTATACTAGGACCGATAACAATATTTGGAGTGCTTAACAGAGGCAATGTAGTATATGCTTTAGAAAATTTCCTCAAGAAGTTTGAATACAGTTTCATCAAAATGTTGAAGGTGTATAAGGATGGAAACAAGTAAGGGACAAACCTCCAAGTTAATTTCTTATTTTTTATATCTTTACATAATAGCTCAAGTTTTTGAATTGTTCTTCAATAGGGAGTTTCTTGTATCTGTATTACCCTTCGGTTTGGCCGGAATTTCCCCTACGAAAATTGAACCGTATTTACAAGGATTATACCTCATTGGCGGAACAGCCTACACCTTAATCCTTCTACTTGAACCATTAATCCTCATACTCGCCATAATATATATCAAGGACAAACTAAGTAAAGCTCTGTTACTAAGTGTGCTATATTTAGCTGTACTCGCTGACACTGTACACATAATTTACGGTGTAAATAACACATCATTTCTTCTTCCTACAGTCTATTCCTTGGTTTTCGTTAGTATGATTATCATCACGAGCATATATCTCTCAACAAGGGCTAGAAAGACGTTCATGATCTTTGTACTCATCCCTGATATCTTAGCTTATATGTTCTTGATGTTTAATTGGGCTTCCGAGTTCGGTGGATGGACGTTAATGAGTTTGTTATCGGGCTATTCTGGAGACCTCATAGCCTATTCCGTGCTTTTTGTAGGATCCGGATTAGTAGTTTATTCCGTCATGAAAAGGATGTATCAGTTGAAGGTTTTATTACCTTTTGCGATTGTGGGAATATCAGTAGCCCTAGTTTCAGGATTAAACTTAATTCCGGGATGGGGAATTGCCTTAGGAACAATATTTCCTTATATTCTAGGTTTTCTAGGTGTTAGTGACTGGATGCCTCCAGTGTTCTTTGCAATCGCAATGACTGCAATAGGGTGCATTGTAAGCATGTACAAGTACGATAGACCTTTAAGTCTAGCAATACTTTCACTAATTGTTTCCTCACTAATATTTGACTCGGTTCCCATCATAACTTACTTACTCGAACCTTTAATCAGTTTTACGTTTTTGTATTTGGTAGGCGAGAAAAATAAAAGTAATATCGAGTCAAAAATAACTTAAAGATAAATAATCTCAGAATTTTTTAAACTTTCCTTTTTAAATGCTTTTTGAGATAAATAATCAATAAGAGGTGATAGCTATCTGAAAGAAAATTTAAGGGAAAAGCATAAACTTCATCGAGATGAAAACCGTAGAGTACAAATTTATTTTGTTTCTCAAATTTGTAGATAAAGACTAACTAATAAAAGAACTGATATAAATACTTAATAAGATCACCTTTCACGCATGATTTAGTTTATGGAAATACACTAAATAATATAGAGATCAATCCTATCTTCACAATGATTGAATTAGCCTCTAAATCTATAAAACTAACGTTTAATAGATAAAATACATTTTAATCAATGACCTTTAACACAATGTGATGTAAAGATGATTTGAAATTAAATCATTTAATTCATTACGCTGTTGTTGTAGATCTTATTCAACACATCTTATTTTTTAGGCACCGTAAATTCTGGTAAACGCTTATTTTATCATTACTTTATAAAACCATGATGATGGAGAGGGATAAGATTAAAAGATTTGCACTGTTCACCTTTATAGGTTCTACCGCAGCACCTGGTATATTGGCCACACTTAATTTATCTATCTCACTGGCCCTATTTTCATTAGTATTAGCTTCTTCAGTAGTTCTAATGACTTATTTCTCAGTTAAGGAGGAATGGACAGAACAGGGACTTTACTCTTATACTAAAAGACTGGGTGTAGCTCCTTCAAGATTATTTTTGATCACGTGGTTGATCAGCTACTATCTATATGTTGTATATACAGTCATATATATATACCTTATTTCGTGTTAAATTTAGATGGAATAAGTCCACTGGTTCTCTCTATCTTTATCTCCATTTCCATCTTTTTACTCGAGGTTTTTACTAATCCCATATACGCTTTTCCAGTTATTTATTTTGCCCAAATAGCCTTCTCTTTGCCCTTAAGTTTAAAGACAAGTATTGAACATGTATCACCTACAATTCCATCCTTGTTTATAAATACCCTTTCTTCCTCTTTGTTATTGGTGTGTATAACTCTATCTACGTTTGTTAGAGGTGATAGGTCCAAGGATTCCTCCTTTATTTTACTGGCCTTCTTGATTTCTTCTATAATCCTAATATACGGTACTTACTTAGTCGCTCCTCCTTACGTATTGTTAGCGAGTGTATTTGGTAACTATGGATTAGTTCTCGCTGAATTAACTGCAATAAACAACTTAGTCAGACCGTTTATAAGCAGAAAATCACTTTTCCTACTTAACTTTGCAATAATTCCTTTATCTCTAATAGGCGATATTAATTATTCATTATTTTATAAATCTCTTAGCATTCCCTCCGACGTGTTTTTGTTCTTTAGCTTGTTTATTTATGCAGTTTCTACGCTCGTCATCTTAAAGGGAGTAAAGAAGATAGTATCAATCTTATCAGCGTTCTTATTTGCTTTCGGTGAATATTACGTTATTACTGGGACATCAGGGTACTTATTTTACGAAGCTATTGCGTCGTTTATCAGTGGTATCATTATTTCTCTAGTGTTATTTCTTGCTCCACCAAAGAGAAAAATCCCAGAGTGACCCCGAAGAACTATAATTATTGTCAAGTTGTTTTTTAAGATATCGGTGCAAATTTTTATGCAAATATATCCGATTAAAGTTAAGAGGAAGTTCCAAATAATACTCAAATAATAATATTGTACAACTAGTTGATAACAATTAAAAAATTGACATTTATCTTGGCGTCTATGAACTATATATCCTTATCAACCCCACATATAACCTCCTGAGGACGAGGAACTAGATGATGTAGAGGAACTAGATGACATTCCTGAAGTACTACTAGTTGTGCTGCTCGTTCCAGTGCCTCCCATACTACTACTTACTCCACCCATTGAACTGCTATTTGACATATTGCTCATACTACTCATCATCGTATTACTATTGGTCGTTCCGCTAGCAGTACCTAGGTGAGCCACTGCGAGAATAACTACGACAACTATTGCTAATGCTATTACGCCACCTATAGCTAGTATTGGTTTACTTAGTTTCATATCACTCAATCTTCTCTAATCTTAAAATATTTATATTAATTTTCCCAAATTTTCTTATTATATAGATCTTTCTAAAAGTAAAACAAGTAATAGTAATATTTTATTGTATATTTCTTATTTATTATTCATTAAAACGGGTAAAGTTGAGTAATAGTAAATATCTAAATATTTTTTATTGTTAATTCTCTTATTAAGCTCTACGTCGAGTTTACGTCATGAATTTTGGTAAAAGCTTTTTTTGGGTTATGTAATCTAATGACTTGTGCCTTCGATATCGAGTAGAAGAAATTTCCTTAAAATGATGTTAGCTGCTACTTCGCTAATAGCTATATGGAAATTAGGGACAAGTGATATTTTAATTTCTCATACGAATAAATCCTTAACTCCATTCTCAGCATGGTATGTAGTACAGTATAGTAACTACACTCCTACCTTATCCAGAT
>NZ_JBBHKR010000036.1:0-2770 GCF_037389425.1 Stygiolobus sp. CP850M | reverse complement strand
AGTGAAAGTGGAGAGACAATTAGACGCAATAGCCAGAAGCAGTGAGATAAAGTCCCTTTTTCAGGAATACCTTAAATTTGGCGGATTCCCCATGGTGGTTAACAGTGACGTAAAGGAGAAATTACTGTTACAACTCTACGACGACATAATCAGCAAAGACGTAATAGAGGAGTGTAAAATTAAAAGGTCAGATAAACTGAAGTCTTTAGCACTGTTTTACGTCTCGAACGTAGGTAACCGAATCTCCCTCAGGAGGGTATCACGCTCTTTGGAAATCCCTCTGAGGACTGTGGAAAGGTTTACGGCTTGCATTGAAAGCTCGATGTTAATACACTTTGTTAGACCTCTTTCCCCTTCCTTATCTCAGATGGTAAGGGGAGAGAGGAAGGTGTATAGCGTTGACACCGGGCTCTCGAATGTAGTAGGTTACAGACTGAACCAGAACTTGGGCTCACTGCTTGAGAATCTTGTCTATCTCGAGTTGAGGAGGCGTTACGGTGGTGACGCCATTTACTACTATCACGGAAAAAACGAAGTGGACTTTTTAATATTACAGCAAAACGAGGTGACGGAAGCTTATCAAGTAACTTATACTTTAAACAATGAAAGGGAAATGAAAGGGATAAGGGAGGTGATGAAGAGAAAAAAGGTGAGAGCGTATGTTATTACCTTTGATGATGAAGAGAGAGTGGAGGAAAACGGGGTGAGAATAGTCAAGGTGTGGAAGTGGGCTTTAGGTTTTTAGTCAGATATTTTTCCTTCGCCGTCATAAGTGTTTACCCGTGGCGTAACTTTTCCTTACTTTTAATTACTTTTAATTCCGCCACGGGCTCCCCTTTTAAGGGATCATACACAGTCATCCTTAAATCATTGGGGCTAGTCGAGAGAAACGCCTATATAGGTTTCATTGTGTTATATCTTGGACTTGGAGGAGTAATTGATTCATTGAGGTCCGGAACTTTTCTAGGAGACCTTTAATTGTTAACTCGACGGCTTGATGAAAAAGAAAGCAGGCTAACCATTAATATCCCTTATTTATTGCGTCCTCCGCTGTAACAAAGCTTTGCTTTCCCTTTTCTATTAGCTCGCTCTTGAATGAATATTTATGACTGAGTTTAAATTAGTAACACCTTTATCAGTATAGCGATTTTCTTCACACCTTTGCTGAAACATGGTTCTTCATTTTACTATTGTATTTACGCACAATCTCATAGAATTTTTCTACTTGACCGATAACGGGAAGGTAGTTAAAGGGATCATTTGGAGTAGAAGCATAACATCACCATATTCGGGTGAAGCATATGTTATTAATAACGAGATTTTATTTGCAGTAGACGGTTTCGATATTATTGTAAATTCGTTAGCTAATGAAGGTCTAGCAGTGTTTTCACATGCATACCAAAAGGTATCTTATCCTACTGGGATAAACTCATCGATAAGTACTCTATTAATTTCGGTAATATCAATTATATACAACGCCTCCTTTAATCGTTCCTGAGCCCTGTTAATACACACTTACAGACTGTTGCGAAGGAATTACAGTAGTACCCATTGCACTACCTAGAGATAACTAGGAACGAGCATCCTTGTACTCACAACCTCGTGGAGCTATCAAATTATTTTAATCCTCCAGATGATATTTTAACTTATACAATGAACTTGAACCCTCATTACATTTCTTCTAAGTATTCCTTAATGTCCTTTTACTCCAGAAATGACGCTTTAAATAGTAAGAAAAACGCTGAGGCGATTTTGAAATGGTTAAAGATCTTATGAGGAGAATAAACGAGGAATACGAAAGGAAGTTCAGCAATTTCCTCGAGAAATTAATAAGTGCTTACCCTGGCTCAACTATAGTATTATTTGGTAGTAGAGCTAGGGGAAAGAATAGGCCTAACAGTGATTTTGATATAATAGTATTTGTGAGCTGTGAAAACCCTTTGCATAAGAGTATTGAAATTTACCAAACTACTAGACCCGACTTCCCGGTAGATATTGTAGTAATGAAACCAGAGGAAGTTAATGATCGTAATTTGAAGTTAACTCACATGTTTTATTACGGTTATAAGATCTTATACGACGGATTAAACCTTAAGGAGAAAATTGAAAGAATGATGAAAGAGAACATTGATAAGTTAAAGGATATAATAATTCACGACGATCCTAAGTATAAGAGGTAGCTGTTTTTAGAGAATGAAAGACGTTAGCACTGAAACCGAGAAAGATATAGATTTCATTGTAGAAGAAGACTAATTAGTATTTTAATTTTTAATTTCCAGTCTGCTTTTCAAGTATTGGTAAAAATAATAAATTCTACAATCTTATAGTTAAATTTCAAAGAAGCGTCTAAAAGAAGACTAGAAGTATATAACTATTGAACGTAGAATATCGATAGAGCTAGTAGATAATTCTAGGAGAAGATATAGGAGAATTAAGGTTTTGAGCTCAGAGAAGTAAAGTATAAATCAGAAAAAGGAATTCTAAAATAGCACATAGTTAGACATAAAATTTCTGAGCAAGCTTGTTTAATTGGCATTTATCTGACGTGCACACGTAGAGAAATTACCTTAGTCTTTTGTTAAATCCTTTAAGCTTTTTACCCCGAAATCGTAAAAACCAAATCTGTTTACTAAGACCCCTCTGAGTCCGCTCCTCTCAGCCCCCGCATAATCCATTTCCATTATATCACCCACATGGTATATCGGGATTCCTACTCTCCTAGTAACTATACTGAATATCTTAGGGTTTGGTTTCACTAACCCCACTTCAT